>JAGQUE010000237.1:0-5618 GCA_020438665.1 Nocardioidaceae bacterium
GGTACGGCGCGACGAGCTCGGCGCTGACCCGGCCGAGGACACGGTCGAGGGGGACGGCCTCGGAGGCTGCGAAGAACGCCTCCCGCGGCGACATCGCGCTGACCGGGTCGGCCCGATAGGCGGCCGCACCCACGACCGGGCGAGGCCTACCCCGGTGGCGTCCGATCGAGACGACGAGGGCGTCGGTCAGCCGGCCGACGGTGACGGCCGTGTCGGCCAGGGTCACGACGCCGATGAGGACGTCGCGGTCGGCCGACTCGACAGGGAGACCCGCGTCGAGCAGGTCCCGCTCGACCGCGTTGCCGTCGGCGCCGGTGGCCGACAGCACCAGCGTGAGCTTGAGCGGGTCGACGCCGGGGCCGTCCAGCACGACGAGACCGGGGACGCCGGCCAGCCGGGCCCGCGCGGTGCGGGTGGCCTCGATGGCCGTCGCCAGCAGCCTCTCCCCGTCGCGCTCGAGGAGGGCCCGGGACGCGTCGATGCTGGCGAGGATCGCGCCCGCGGGGCTCGTGGTCGCCGTGGCCTCGACCCCGGCGTCGAGCCGGGCCCGGTCGATCCGGTCGGTGCGCGCGAGGACGAGCGCCGCCTGGCTCCACGCGGGCAGCGTCTTGTGGGCGCTGGTGACGACGACGTCGGCGCCGAGCGCCATCGCATGCGGTGGCAGGTCGGGGTGGAACCCGACATGGGCGGCCCAGGCGGCGTCGACCACCAGGGGGACGTCGTGGTCGTGGGCGGCCACCGCGAGGCCGGCGACGTCGCCGATCGTGCCGACATAGGACGGGTCACCGACGAAGACGGCCTTCGCCTCGGGATGGGCGTCGAGCGCGGCACGGACGGCCGAGACCGAGACCCCCATCGGCAGGCCGGTGGCCGGGTCGACGTCGGGCCTGACCCAGACCGGCGTGAGACCGGCCAGCACCAGTCCCAGCAGCATCGACCGATGCAGGGTCCGGCTGACGACGACCGTGTCACCGTCACCGGCGACGGAGAGCGCGACCGCCTGGTTGGCCTGGGTCGCCCCGCCGGTCGAGAAGCGGCACACGTCGGCGCCCCAGAGCCGCGCGGCGCGCGCCTCTGCGTCGGCCAGCACCCCGGCGCTGAGCTTCATGGTGTCGAGCCCGGCATAGAGCGGCACGTCGCCGGCGACGACGTCGCCGACGAGATCGGTCCGCTGCTTGTGGCCAGGGATGGTGAACGGCGTCGGCTCGGACTCCTGGAAGCGCAGCCAGGCGTCGAGCAGCGGTGCGTCGCCGCGGAGGTCGCGAGGGTCAGTGGGCATCGGGTGACCAGTCCTCGAGGACGTCGACGAGTGCTGTGGTGAGGGCGCGCACCTGGCGCAGGTCGACCCACTCGTCCACCGCATGCAGGCCGCCGCCGGACGGACCGCAGATCAGGGTGGGACAGACCTTCTCCCACAGCGGCGCCTCCATCCAGTACGGCGCCTCGAAGGTCACGCCCGTCCCGAGGGCGGCACCGAGCCGCTGGGACAGGTCGGCCGCCGGGCCGGCCGCGGCGAGCCGCCAACCGTCGCGATGGGCGATGAGCGTCGCCTCGGCCTTCCAGGTCGGGTCGAGCAGGGCTGCGACCTCCGTGAGGGCGTCAGCCGCGGACCGGTCGGGCGTCAGCCGCAGCTCCACCAGACACTCGGCGTGGTCCGGGACCACGAACGGCGACTCCCCGCCGCGAGCGACGGTGACCATGAGATCGCCGCCGGTGACGCGGACGGCCTCGGCCCGCTTGTCGACGGCGTGGAGCAGCCGGCCGAGGTGGGTGACGGCGTTGACGCCGAGCTCGGCCTGCGAGCTGTGGGAGGCGCGGCCGGGGAAGGTCACGCGCACCACGGCGAAACCCCGCAGCGAGCGACACACCGCGAGGTCGGTGGGCTCGGCGATCAGGCAGGCCTGCGGGCGGATCCCGAGCCCGGGGAGCGCGGCGATCACCGCCTCACTGCCGAGGCTGGCGTCCTCCTCGTCGGCCACGAGGGCGAGCACCGGCCGCACCGGTGCCCCCCGGGCGACGAGGTGCTCTGCCGCGACCGCCAGGGCGGCGACGCCACCCTTCATGTCGGCGGCGCCCCGACCGAGGAGGCGGTCGCCGTCGATGCGCGCCGCGAACGGCGCGGGCATCCCGCTCACGCCGACGGTGTCGAGGTGACCGTTGAGCAGGACCGTCGGCCGGTCGACCGGTCCCGGCGGCACGGCCACCAGGCTCGGCCGGTCGGGGCGTCCGGACGGGCTGACGACGGTCGTGGCGAAGCCGGCGGCCTCCAACCGGCGTTGCAGGGCCGCCACGATCCTGCCCTCGGCGGCGCCGCCCGGCACCAGCCCAGGGTTGACGCTGTCGATGCCGACGAGCTCGGCGAGCAGCGCCACGGCGTCGGCCGCAGGGTCCGTCACGGTCAGATCCCGAGGGCGGCGCGCAGGTCCTCCTTGATCGCGGCCAGCCGGCCGGCGGCGGCGCTGCGCGCGGCAGCGATGTCGTCACCGACGGGGACCACGACCTCGAGGTAGCACTTGAGCTTGGGCTCCGTCCCGCTGGGTCGTACGACGACGCGCGCGGCGTCGGCGAGCCGGAACCGCAGCCCGTCGGTGGGCGGCAGGTCGGCCGACCCGAGGGCGAGGTCGTCAACGCCGTCGACCGTGAGCCCGCCGAGCGTGGCGGGCGGCGTGGCGCGCAGCGTTGCCATCGCCCGGGCGATCAACGACAGGTCACTGACCCGGATCGAGAGCTGGTCGGTGGCGTGGAGCCCGAAGGAGCGCGCGATGTCGTCGAGGACGTCTTGGAGGGACCGGCCGGCGGCCTTGGTCTCGGCCGCGAGCTCACACAGCAGGAGCAGCGCCGAGACGCCGTCCTTGTCGCGCACGTGCTCGGGGTCGCAGCAATAGCCGAGCGCCTCCTCATAACCGAAGGCGAGGCCCTCGACCCGGCCGATCCACTTGAACCCGGTCAGCGTCTCGGTGTAGCGCTGACCGGCGGCCGCGGCCATCTTGCCCAGCAACGTCGACGACACGATCGTCGTCGCGAACACCCCGGTCGTGCCGCGGGACAGCAGGTGGTGGGCGAGCAGGACGCCGACCTCGTCGCCGCGCAGCATCCGCCACCCGTCGGCCGTGGGGATCGCCGCGGCGCAGCGGTCGGCGTCGGGGTCGTTGGCCACGACGACATCGGCACCCTTGTCGCTCGCGAGGACCATCGCGAGGTCCATCGCGCCGGCCTCCTCGGGGTTGGGGAAGGCGACGGTCGGGAAGGCCGGGTCGGGCTCCTCCTGCTGGGGGACGACGATGGGCGCCTCGAAGCCGGCGGTCTCGAGGACCTGCTGGACCGACGTGCCACCGACGCCGTGGAGCGGCGTGTAGACCATGCGCAGGTCACGGGGTCCGTCCTCGGCGAGGCCGGCGATGGTGTCGAGATAGGTGTCGACGATCTCCTCGTCGAGCACCTTGCCGGCGTGCCCCCGCGGGACGTCGGCGACCGCGCCCACGGCCGCGATCCGCTCGGCGATGCCGCTGTCGGCCGGTGGCACGATCTGGCTCCCGTCGCCGAGATAGACCTTGTAGCCGTTGTCCTGGGGCGGGTTGTGGCTGGCGGTGACCATGACGCCCGCCACGCAGCCGAGCTCGCGGATGGCGAAGGCCAGCAGCGGGGTCGGGAGCGGTCGCGGCAGCAGCAGCGCCTTGAAGCCCGCGCCCGTCATCACCTCGGCCGTGTCACGGGCGAAGACGTCGGAGTTGTAGCGGGCGTCATAGCCGATCACGACCGAGCTCCCGGCGGGGGAGCCGGTGTCGCGCAGATAGGCGGCCAGGCCGGCGGCCGCGCGCGTCACCACGACGCGGTTCATCCGGTTGGAGCCGGCCCCGAGCGCTCCGCGCAGCCCCGCCGTCCCGAACTCCAGCGTCCCGTCGAACCGGTCGGCCAGATCGGCCGGGTCGCCCCCGGCCTCGACCGCTGCGACGATCGCCTCGAGCTCACCGCGGGTCTGGTCGTCGGGGTCGTCCGCGGCCCAGGCGCGGGCGCGGGCGATGAGGTCGGTGGTGTCGGCAACGGTCATGACGGCACCGTAGCGCCCCGGCCGGGGAGCGCCGGGATCAGGCGACGCAGAACTCGTTGCCGCCGGGGTCACGCAGCGTGACGGCGTAGTGGCTCGGGTCGTCGTCGAGACGACGCCAGATCGTCGCGCCGAGGGCCTCGAGGTCGGCCACCGTGGCGTCGACGATCCGCCGGCGCTCGTCAAGCGCGAGCGACCGGTCGCGGCGGGTGGGGAACAGGTCGAGGTGGAGGCGGTTCTTGCCGGCCTTGGGCTCGGGCACGACCTGGAACCAGAACCGGGGGCCGGATCCCGTCGGGTCCATGATCCGGTCGGCGCCGTCGCCGTCGAGGTCGAGCTCGTCCTCGGGGACGCCGACCGACAGGTAGTAGGCGTTCCAGGTGTCGAACCCCTCCGGCGGCGGCGTCACGACATAGTCGAGCGCGGCCGCCCAGAACCGCACCAGCGGAGCGGGGTCGGCACAGTCGATGGTGATCTGCCAGTCCATGGCGGCACGCTAGCCGTCGGCGCCGACATCGGCGCCACACCTGCGTCAGGCGTTGATGCTGCCCATCGCCGACTCGACATAGCGGGCACCGACGACCGCCTCGCGCGGGATCGCCCGGCCCAGCGCCGCGACCTCGTCGGACGAGAGGGTCACCTCGACGGCGCCGATGTTCTCCTCGAGGTAGCGGCGCCGCTTGGTGCCGGGGATCGGCGCGATGTCGTCGCCTTGCGCGAGCACCCAGGCGAGCGCGAGCTGGCCGGGCGTGCAGCCCCTGTCGGCGGCCAGCGCCTTGACCTGCTCGACCAGGGCGAGGTTGGCGCGGAGGGCCTCGTCGGTGAACCGCGGGAAATAGCCGGTGCGACGGGCGTCGTCCTCGCTGAACGACTCCGGTCCGGTGATCGCCCCGGTCAGCAGCCCGCGACCGAGCGGGGAGTAGGGGACCAGCCCGATGCCGAGCTCGCGCAGGGTCGGCAGGATCTCGTCCTCGAGGTCGCGGGTGAACAGGGAGTACTCAGTCTGGAGGGCGGTCAGCGGATGGACGGCGTGGGCCCTGCGGATCGTCGCGGCCGACGCCTCGCTGATGCCGAGGTGCAGCACCTTGCCAGCCTCGACGAGCTCCTTCATGGCGCCGAAGGTCTCCTCGACGGGGACCGAGCGATCCACGCGGTGCTGGTAGTAGAGGTCGATGTGGTCGACGCCGAGCCGAGCAAGCGACGCGTCGCAGGCCTTGCGGACATAGTCGGGATGCCCGTTGACGCCCAGGCGGGTGCCGTCGGGGAGGCGCTCGTTGCCGAACTTGGTGGCCAGCTGGACCTCGTCGCGCCGCCCGGCGATGGCGCTGCCGACGAGCTGTTCGTTGGTGAACGGGCCATACATGTCGGCGGTGTCGAGGAACGTCGCGCCGAGGTCGATCGCGCGCTGGATCGTCGCCATCGCCTCGCCCTCGTCACGGGTGCCATAGAACTCCGACATCCCCATGCAGCCGAGGCCGAGGGTCGAGACGGTGAGGGGTGAGTCGGTGCCGAGCGTGCGGGTTCCCAGTGCGGTCATGGTGTCCAGTCAACCGGGTCCGCCAAGGCGGGTCAG
>JAGQUE010000237.1:5641-9319 GCA_020438665.1 Nocardioidaceae bacterium
GTCGGGGCAGGACAGGACGGTCGGGGCAGGACAGGATCAGTCGGGGCCGTCGGTGGCCCGGTCGAGCGCCGGCCGGTGCAGCGCCTCGCCGACGAACGGCCCTCCGGCGTACGACGCCTCGAAGTCGTCCTCGGCACGGGTCGGGAGGAAGGCGGCGAAGACCTCCGCGTCGTCCTGCGGCTCGAAGCCCAGGCGGCGCCCCGGCTCGAGGTCCCACCAGGCGCGGGCGTTGGCGGAGATGCCATAGATGACCGCGAAGCCCGGGGCCGGGCAGGTGAGCGCCGCCTCCACCATGCGCAAGCAGTCGGCGGGGGAGAGCCAGGTGGCGAGGTGGCGGGCCGCCTCGGGCTGAGGAAGGAACGTCCCGATCCGGCAGGCCACGGCGTCGATGCCGTAGCGGTCGGCATAGAGCCGCAGCAGGCTCTCGGTGGCGACCTTGGCGACGCCATAGAACGTGTCGGCCCGGGGCGGCGTGGTGTCGTCGATCGGCCCCTCGCTGTGGGGCACCCGGCCGATCGCGTGGTTGGACGACGCATAGACGATGCGGGTCACGCCGTGCTCCACCATGGCGTCGAGCACCGCGCCGGTGGCGACGGTGTGGGAGTGCAGCTGCTCCACCAGGCCTGACTCGGTCGGCCGGCCGGCGAGGTGGACGACTGCGTCCAGGCTCTCACCGGCGACGACCTCGGCGATGGCGTCGGGGTCCTCGCAGTCCACGGTGTGCCATGAGCCGTCGAAGCCTTCGGGTTCCGGCAGCAGGTCGAGCCCGACCACCTCGTGGCCCTGCTCGATGAGACCCGCGAGCAGGCTGCGGCCGATGCTGCCGGCGGCGCCGGTGAGGAGGACCCGCACGGGTCAGACCCTCGGGATGATCTTGCTCAGCAAGTCGCCCATGCGGGTCGCCGCGGCCTGGCCGGCCTCGAGGACCTCTTCGTGGTTGAGCGGCTCGCCGGTGATGCCAGCGGCGAGGTTGGTGACCAGCGAGATGCCGAGCACCTCCATGCCGGCCTCGCGGGCCGCGATCGCCTCCAGCGTCGTGCTCATGCCCACCAGGTCACCCCCGATGGCGCGGACCATGCGGATCTCGGCGGGGGTCTCGTAGTGCGGCCCCGGGAACTGGACATAGACACCCTCGTCGAGGCCCGGCTCCACCTCGCGGCACAGCGCACGCAGCCGTGAGGAGTAGAGGTCGGTGAGGTCGACGAAGTGCGCCCCCTCGATGGGTGACGTGGCCGTCAGGTTGATGTGGTCGCTGATGAGGACGGGGGTCCCGGGCTGCCAGGTCTCCTGGAGCCCGCCACAGCCGTTGGTCAACACGATGGTCCGGCAGCCGGCGGCGGCCGCCGTACGGACGCCGTGGACGACCGCGGCGACACCGCGGCCCTCATAGAAGTGGGTGCGGCCCAGGAACACCAGCAGGGTCTTGTCGCCCGCGCGCACCGAGCGGATGCGGCCGGCGTGGCCCTCGACCGCCGGCGCGGCGAACCCCGGCAGGTCGGTGGTCGCGATGTCGGCGACTGCCTCGCCGAGCGCATCGACGGCCGGGAGCCAACCCGACCCCATCACCAGAGCCACGTCGTGGGTCTCGATGCCGGTGAGCTCGCGGAGCGTGGCGGCGGCGGACTGGGCGAGGGAGGTGGAGTCGGTCACGAGGGACACCCTAGTGTCGGCGGCTGGGTGCAGGCTGGACCCATGATCGATCACTTCGGCATCAACTGTGTGGACATGGGGGCGGCCGCCGCCTTCTATGACAAGGTCCTCGGCGTCCTCGGGCACCGGCGGGTCATGGACTTCGGGGTGGCCATCGGCTATGGCACCGACCAGCCCGACTTCTGGATCTCCACGTTCGACGGCATCGGCCCCAACCGCGAGGTCCACATCGCGTTCTCGGCGCCCGACGCGGCGACGGTGCGGGCCTTCCATGCGGCCGCCCTCGAGCTCGGTGCCGAGAGTCTCCACGAGCCGCGGCTGTGGCCCGAATACCACGACCACTACTACGGCGCGTTCGTCCGCGACCCCGACGGCAACAATGTCGAGGCCGTCTGCCACCGCGGCGACGGCTGACCGGTCGCGACCGCTCGGCCCGCCGTGACCGGTGTGCACAGAGATCTCTAGACGACCCGCGCCGACCGTAACAGTCGCGCCTGCCACGGCGCTGAGCAAGTGTGTGGCCATCCAGGCCGCTCCCTGTCCCTGGTCCCACATGGGGGCGACCAGGGGCCTGCTCCCTGTGTGAAAGGACTGGCATGAACCGGATCCACAAGACCGCGGTCGCCGTCGTCTCGACCCTCGCCTTCTCCCTCGGCGCGGCTGCGGCCCCGGCCGCCGTCGCGGCCAAGCCGGAGCCCTGCGCGACCCAGCAGCACCAGGTCGACAAGGCCACGGCCAAGCTCGAGACCCTGACCGCCAGGTTCGCGGCTCACCCGACCCAGAAGAACCACAAGGCCAAGAAGGCCCAGGTGCAGCGGGTCAACCGCGCCACCGTCCGCCTCGAGAAGTGCCTGGCCAACCAGGCGGAGTGACCTTCATCTGGGGTTGACGCCCCCGGGTGACCCTCATCCCGGATGACGGCCGTCCCGTGGCCCGTCGGAGGTGCCCCGGCGGGTCACGGGCTTGTCCTCAGGCCTCGACGGCGAGCGTCAGTGGGAGCACCGCGGTGGCGCCCGCGCGTCGGAGCAGCTCGGCCGACCAGGCGAGCGTCCAGCCGGTGGCCATGAGGTCGTCGACGAGGAGGACGCGGCCCTCGGGCACGTCACCGACGAGGCCATAGCGCCGGTGGACGGCCGCCAGCCGCTGGGCCGAGTTGGCGGACCCTCGCCCCGGGGTGACGTCGGGATCGACGACGGCGACCCGACCGGTGATCGGCACCCCGAGATGGCGGCTGAGCCCGTCGGCGAGGTCGCGGGTGAGCCGGGACCTCGTCGTCGACTCGACGACGACGATCGCGTCGGGGCGTGGCTGCCAGTCGCGGAGCACGTCGAGCATCGCGTGGACCAGGGGCAGTGGGACCGGTCCGTCGCCGGCGCCGGGCCGGAAGAGGTCGCGCAGCTGTTGGCCGTGGCCCAGGTCGGTCAGCCGGGCGATGGCGCGGCCCGGCTCGGTGGCGCCGATCCGTCCGCGTAGGTCGAGCCCGAGCCGATCCAGCCCCGTCGGCCACATCTTGCGCGGCTCGAGCACGACGCCGGGCCGCGCGAGTCGGGCCTCGGCCGCCGCCACCGCGTCGTCGGAGACGCCCACCTCGAGCCTGAGCCCGCCGCAGTTGTCGCAGCGGCCGCAGCGCTCGGCCTCCGGGTCGTCGAGCTGGTGGCGCAGGAACCACATCCGGCACTGGTCGGTGGCGAGATAGTCGAGCATCGCGTCGCGCTCCCGGGTGCGGGCCTCGGCGACGCGGTGATAGCGCTCCTCGTCATAGACCCACTCCTGGCCGGTCGCGATCCAGCCGCCTTGCACGCGGCGTACGGCGCCGTCGACGTCGAGCACCTTGAGCATGGTCTCGAGGCGGTTGCGGCTCAGCTCGACCTCGACCTCGAGGGCCGGGGTGCTGAGGGGTCGGCCCGCCTCGGTGAGTGCGGCGAGGGTCTGGCGCACCAGACGCTCCTCGGGGAAGGCGAGGGAGGAGAAGTAGGCCCAGATGTCCTTGTCCTCGGCCTGCGGCAGCAGCACGACGCTCGCCTCGTC
>JAGQUE010000238.1 GCA_020438665.1 Nocardioidaceae bacterium
ATCGAGATGGTCACCACCAACACCTTCAGCCACCCCGTCTTCAAGGACGGCGGCCTGACCAGCAACGACCGGTCCGTGCGCCGCTTCGGCCTGCGCAAGGTGCTCCAGGCCGTCGACCTCGCGGCCGAGATGGGCGCCACCACCTTCGTGATGTGGGGCGGCCGCGAGGGCGCCGAATATGACGGCTCCAAGGACCTCTGGTCGGCGTTCAACCGCTACAGGGAGGGCCTCGACACGGTCGCGGGCTACATCAAGCAGCAGGGCTACGACCTGCGCATCGGCCTCGAGCCCAAGCCCAACGAGCCGCGCGGCGACATCTTCCTGCCGACCGTCGGTCACGCCCTCGCCCTGATCGCCGAGCTCGAGCACGGCGACATCGTCGGCCTCAACCCCGAGACCGGCCACGAGCAGATGGCCAACCTCAACTACACCCACCAGCTCGCCCAGGCGCTGTGGAGCGGCAAGCTGTTCCACATCGACCTCAACGGCCAGCGGGGCCTGAAGTATGACCAGGACCTCGTCTTCGGCCACGGCGACCTGCTGTCGGCGTTCTTCACCGTCGACCTGCTCGAGAACGGCTTCGTCGGCAACGCCGGCGCCCCCCGCTACACCGGGCCGCGCCACTTCGACTACAAGCCGTCGCGCACCGAGCATTTCGAGGGCGTCTGGGCCTCGGCCGAGGCGTGCATGTCGACCTATCTCCACCTCGCCGAGAAGGCCAAGGCCTTCCGCGCCGACCCGCGCGTCACCGAGGCGATGGAGTACGCCGGTGTGACCAGCCTCGCCGAGCCCACCCTCAACCCGGGCGAGTCGATCGCCGACTTCCTCGCCACCGACGACGGGTTCGACGCCGACAAGGCGGCCGAGCGCGACTTCGGGTTCGTCCGGCTCAACCAGCTGGCCGTGGAGCACCTCGTCGGCTGACCCGAGCGGTCCCCCATGACGGGGCAACCGACATGAGCGGGGCCGGCGACCGGCATCATCGGCCCCGCTCGGCGAGGCGTCCTTGCCTCACGGAACATCCACCGCGCTGGGTGCGGTCACGTCATGACGTAGTGGCGCCAGCGCAACACCCACGGCGGCACGACGATGAGCCCCGAGACGTCCGCCGAACCCGCGCCGTACCTGACGGCCAATCGGCCGTCGCAGCGAGCGAGACCCCAGGCAGCGCTCGGCCACCCGGGGGCACGGGAGGCCCCCGACGACCCCAGTCCCTCGCAGGGCACGTCCAGCAGCAGCCTGAAGGCTCGAAACTTCTGGGGTGAGGTGAAGGTGTATCCCGTGAGGCTGCCGCGACGGACGCCTCGGAGGACCAGCGAACCTCCAGCGAGCGGCCGCGTCGCACTGCCGTCGGAGAAGTAGGGGTCTGCTACCTGAGCAGACCGACCCCGCACCTTCGCCCGCGAGTCGTCGAAGGGGCGACTCACACAGGTCGGCCGTCGCCAGGCCTGGGCCCCGTCGGTGTCAATCACGCGATAGCGCACACACAGGGACTGCCCGCGGCCCAGCCGGAGCCAGAGCCCGGTGGTCAAGGGGTCGGTCACGCTGAGCGTCCGCCACCCGGGCGCACCGCGGAGGCTGCTCCCCCGTTGCTCCTGGAGCTGGTAGGTCGAGCCGTCGGCCAGGAGGCCGGTGAACCTGACCAGCAGTCGCGAGTCTGCGGTGAAGAGCCAGTGATGGTCGAAGGCCGGGTTGTACACGGAGCTGCTCGTGAGGGCCGGCGGGTTGCGCTCGACCTCGAAGGCGTACCACGCCGGAAAGACGACGACATGGCCGACGGGCAAAGCCCCGTGGCGGAAGTCGCCCACAAAGGCTCCGGTGCCCGCAGCGGCCACGCGATAGATGTGGCAGTCGTGCCAGGCGGGGGACACCACGACGGCACGCTGTTCGGACCCCGATGAGTCGCGCCAGTACGGCGCACTCCGCCAGCCGTAGATCGGGTCACTGTTGAGGTTTCCAACCACCGCCGCCACGTGCATCCCGGGCACCAGGTCAGGCACCAGCAGCCGCCCACCGTCGCGCAGGCTCGTGCCGCGGCCATCGTCGAACGTCAGGGACCGCACGTGGTCAGCACCACCGACGATGACGAAGTGCTCGTCGCGCCACCCACGCACGGTGCACCACTGGTGCCACTCGCCCGGGCGGTCGGAGTAGAGATAGCGCCACCGTAGGCACAGCACCTGACCGGGCGCGATGGCCGGCTCGACAATGCGGTCGTCGTCCACGGTGAGGTAGGGCTCCCAGGCGGCCATGGCCGACGATCGGGCGTCGGATCGTGACGCCTCCACCTCGATCGGATCGCCGGTGGGGAGCTGGAGGTAGGCGGTCGGCCCCAACGTGATGTCCGCCGGCAGGTTGGGCGACCAGTCCGTGGTGCGGTGGCCTGCGCTCGTGGCAGGGGCGGCGACCGGACCGCTCGCCCGGGCGACCGTCGACTCGGGATGTGCGACGCTCGCGCTCCCGGGAGGGATGATCACCCCGGAGACGGCGCTGACGGAGATCAGACAGACGGCCAGGGCCCGAAACCTCATGTCGGCACTCTAGGACGCGCTCACCGCCGTACGACGCTTGGATCCGATTGCCCCCAGTGCCGCGCCGGCTCAGCGGCCGTAGCGGCGCTCGAGGGCGTCGGTGAGCAGGGCGACCAGGGCCTCCAGCTGGACATCGGCGGAGCTGCCGAGCTCTTCGTCGGAGCCGTCGAGGGCGCGGGCGGCCAGGCCGGCCTTGCTGTCGATGAGGTCGGCGATCCGGGCGTCGATGGTCTGGGCGGCGATGATGCGCCACGCGGTGACCGGGTCGTCCTGGCCGATGCGGTGGACGCGGTCGATGGCCTGGGTCTGCTCTGCGTCGGTCCACGACAGCTCGGCGAGGACGACGTTGGAGGCGACCTGGAGGTTGATGCCGACGCCCGCCGCGGTGAGCGAGCAGACGACGATCTGGGTGTCCGGGTCGTTCCAGAACGAGTCGACCGCCTGCTGACGCGCGGTGTTGGTCTGGTTGCCGCGGATGGAGGAATAGCCTATGCCGCGCTGCTCGAACAGCTCCTCGGCCTTGTCCATCACGTCGATGTGCTTGGCGAACAGCACCACCTTGCCGGCCGAGCGTGCGAGCTGGGCGGCATAGTCGGCCGCGAGCAGCGCCTTGGCCTGGCCGATGCGGCGCATGACGGCGAAGACGTTGTCGCCGGTCTCGGTCGTGGAGTCCTCGCGCTCCCACTCGGCCACGCGCCGGATGAGCTCGTAGTCGATGCCCTCGGTCGGGCCGGAACGACGCGCCTCCATCGCGCTCTCATAGCGTGCGAGCAGGCGACGGGTGAGCTCCTCCTCCGCGTGGCGGATCGACTTGCTGGCGTCGTCGTCGAGCTCGACGGGCAGGTCGGCGATGCGGCGCTCGGGCAGGTCGGCGGCGACGTCGACCTTGCGGCGACGCACGATGCCCATGTCGACGACGGCCTTGCGGGCGGCGGGATAGAACGCCTTGTCGGCCGGGGTCATCCCGGTGTCGTCGAGCTTGGCCATCAGATCGCCCAGCGGCCGCTTGTCATCGATCCAGCCGAGGAACTCCCAGAT
>JAGQUE010000239.1:0-1586 GCA_020438665.1 Nocardioidaceae bacterium
TCATCTTCACCTTCGACGGCGACGCCGCCGGCCAGAAGGCCGCCCTGCGGGCCTTCGGGGGCGACCAGAACTTCGCCTCCCAGACTTATGTCGCCGTCGCGCCGGCCGGCCTCGACCCCTGCGATCTGCGCCTCCAGCAGGGCGACGCCGCCGTCCGCGACCTCGTCGCGCGGCGCGTGCCGCTCTATCGCTTCGTGCTCACCAACGTGGTCGGCAAATATGACCTCGACCGTGCCGATGGCCGCGTCGACGCCCTGCGCGAGGCCGCCAAGCTGGTCTCGAGCATCCGTGACCGCTCCAAGGTCGACGCGTTCGCCCGCGAGGTCGCCGGCATGGTCGGCGTCGACATCGACGAGGCGCGCGCCGAAGTACGCCGCGCCGCGGCTCGTGGTCCGGTGCGGACCGACCAGCCCCACCGGCTCAGCGCCCCGGCCGAGCCCGTTCCGTCCCGCGCTCCCGCAGCGCCGGTGCCGGACCTGTCCGACCCGCGCTTCGCGATCGAGCGCCAGACCCTCAAGCTGGTGATCCAGCACCCCGAGCTGGTCGGCCGGGCGATGGCCGACGTCGGTGACAACGACTTCACCCATCCCACCTATCGCGCGGTGTGGGCCGTGGTCGCGGCCGCGGGCGGTCCGTCGGTCGGCACCCACGACGCAGGCTGGGCGGCCAGGCTGCGCGATGCGTCGGGCGACCCGGCGGTCTCCTCGGCGATCAGCGCCCTCGGGGTCGAGCCGGTGCTCACCGCCAAGGCGGTTGACGAGGGCTATGTCGCCGCCCACGTGTCCCGCCTCCAGGAGCTCACGGCCCAGCGCCGCATCGCCGACCTCAAGTCGCGCCTGCAGCGGACCAACCCCGTCGAGCATGCCGCCGACTACAACAAGATGTTCGGCGAGCTGGTCGCCCTCGAGCAGCACCGGCGGACCCTGCGCGAGCGCGCGATGGGGGAGACGTGATCGGGCGCCGCAGCCGGCCGACGCTCGCGGTGGGTCCCGGCGAGCGTCTGCTCGCGTGGGCCGAGGGTGGCCCCGGCGTCATGGTCGGCGGGACGCGCGAGGCGCTCTATCTCGTCGACGCCGGCCGCAGCGAGCCGCTCCGCATCCCCTGGGAGCAGGTCCAGGCCGCCGACTGGGACCGCGACACCGGCGTGCTGCGGGTCAGCGAGGTCGGCGACTGGGGCGATCAGCGGCCCGAGCATCGTGTCGAGCTCGACGACCCGCGGCTGCTGCTCCAGCTCGTGCGCGAACGGGTCTCGGCGAGCGTCCTCATCCAGCGGCGCGTGGTCGTGGACGGGCGGCGTGGCCTGAGGGTCATCGCTCGGCGCGCCTCCTCCGGCGAGCGCGACGTGACGTGGGTGTTCGAGTACGACGAGGGCATCGACCCGGCCGACCCCGCCGTAGGACTGCTCGCCCAGGAGGCGCTCGCCGCCGCTCGCGAGGAGATCGGCCTCTCCTGACGACCCCGACCATCCGCCGAGTCGTCACATCCTGTGACGACTCGGCGACGGGCCGGGTGCCGATTCGCACCGCCCCGGAGGTGCTTGCTAGTCTGTCCAGGCTCCAGCAGCGATCCCCTGTAGCTCAACTGGC
>JAGQUE010000239.1:1598-13187 GCA_020438665.1 Nocardioidaceae bacterium
GGCAGAGCATTCGGCTGTTAACCGAAGGGTTGTTGGTTCGAGTCCAACCGGGGGAGCCACGCGAGGTTTCCGACCCCACGCCTGCGAGACGCCGTCCGCCCCCAGCCAGCGCCGGGGGCGGACGTTGGTCATCGGCGGCGCTGCGACTTCCGTCAGTCGCCCCAGCCCATGGGGAACACCTCGAACGCCGCGGCCATCGGCACGCCCATCCGCTGGCCGGTGCCGCGGCCGATCCCCTCGAGGAACTCCTCGGGGTCCCAGTTCTCCCAGCCGAGCCCGTCGATATAGGCGGCGTGGGCAGACAGTGACGCCACCCCCGCCTGGAAGGTGGCCGTGGTGTCCACGCCGTGTTTGGCCTCAGGCGAGGCCGCCGCCCAGACCTGGTGCACGCCGCCCCACGGCTCGAGACCGTCGACGAGCTGGTCGGTGAAGATCCACCGGTTGGCAGCGTCGCGCACGCCGTCGAGCGTGGCGCGGCCGACGGCGATGTGGTCGGCCTGGTTGAGGTTGGTCCCCCCGAAGGTCGCGTGGAAGTTGCCGGTGATGACGATGTCGGGCCGATGCCGGCGTACGGCGTCGGCGATCGCGCGGCGCAGCGGGATGCCGTACTCGACGACGCCGTCCTGGAAGCCGAGGAACTCGACGACGTCGACGCCGACGATCCGCGCGGACTCGACCTGTTCGGCCTCGCGGATGGGGCGGCACTCGTCGGGGTGCAGGCCGTCGATGCCGGCCTCACCCGAGGTGACCATGCAATAGACGATCTGCTTGCCCTGTCCGGTCCATCGTGCGACGGCGGCGGCGGCGCCGAACTCCATGTCGTCGGGGTGCGCGACGATACACAGCGCGCGCTCCCAGTCCTCGGTGAGTGGCTCGAGCTGTCCCTGGTCCATGGCCACGAGCATGACAGCAAATCCCCGGTCGTCACAGGGACAACGCAAGCGGAGCGGACAGGTAGCCTTGCCCGCGGACCGAGGTGAGAGGAGAGCGGCCGGTGTCGGGACCTTTGGAGATCGCGCTCCTGGTCGCCGCCGTCATCGTCTTCACGCCGTTCTCGGGGTGGGTCAAGCTGCCCCAGCCGGTGGTGTTGACCATCGTCGGCATCGCGTTCGGCTTCGTCCCGGGCGTCGAGGGACCCAGTCTGCCGCCCGAGTGGATCCTGCCGATCGTCCTCCCGCCCCTCCTGTTCGCGGCGACGCAGCGGACGACGCTGACCGAGTTCCGCGAGCACGCCTGGGAGGTCCTCCTGCTCGCGGTCGGGCTGACCATCGCCACGACGGCCGTCGCGGCCGTGGTGGCCCACTCGGTGGGTGTGCCGTGGGCGGCGGCCTGGGTGCTCGGTGCGATCGTCTCGCCACCCGACCCGGTGGCGGCGACCGCCGTTGCGCGAAGACTGCGGCTGCCACCCCGGCTCGTCACCATCCTCGAGGGCGAGGGGATGTTCAACGACGCGACGGCGCTGGTGCTCTACAAGGTCACGCTCGTCGCCGTCGTCAGCGGCCACCTGTCGGTCGCACGCACCGGGCTGACGCTGGTGTTGACCGTGGTGGTCGGCGTCACCATCGGCTATCTGCTGGCCCAGGCGACGCGCCTGGCACTCCGGTGGGTCGACGACCCCTACACCGAGACCACGCTCACGGTACTGGTGCCGTTCGTGACCTATGTGGCAGCGGAGCGGCTCGAGGGCTCAGGTGTGCTCGCCGTGCTGATCCTCGGCTTGTTGCTGCGCAACATCGGCCACGAGGCCACGACCTCCCAAGGCTGGCTGCTCGGTCGCTCGGTGTGGGAGTACGCCGACTTCCTGATCACCAGCCTGGCCTTCGCCGTGCTCGGGATCGAAGTCACCAAGGTGATCACGGGCGCGAACCTCTCATCCGAGACGCTGCGGCTGGCGGGCTCGGTCGTACTCGCGATCGTGATCTTCCGCGGCCTGTGGGTGGTGTTCTCGGCGTGGCTCGCCCGGGCCCGCGCCCGGCGTCAGGGCGCCTTGATCCCGGTCGGCTGGCGTGAGACCGCGGTGGTCTCGTGGTCCGGCATGCGCGGGGTCGTCACGGTGGCGACCGCCCTGGCCCTCCCGCACACGGTCGACGGCGGCGGCGAGCTTCCCTGGCGCACCGAGCTCACGGTGACCGCTCTCTTCACGATCGTCGCGACCCTCGTCGTCCAGGGCCTCACGCTGGCGCCGCTGACGACCCGGCTGGGGGTCGGCGGCGAGGACGGCTCCCGTGGCGAGCTCACCAAGCTTCGTGAACGGGCCGCTGCCGCCGCACTCGACTTCGTGCGTGGCGAGGCGTCTGCTGACGTCGCCCCTGAGGTCCGGGAGGCGGCCGTGCTGCGCTACGACGGGTTCCTGGCGTCCCAGAAGGCTATGGACCGGGCCCGCCGCCTCGAGCCCGACGAGGAGCGCGACCCCGCCGATGAGCTGGCCTCCCTGCTGCGCCGGGCGACCGACGTCGAGCGTCGGCTGGTGCTGGACGCCCGCCGGCTCGGCGAGGTGAGCGCCGAGAGCGCCGACGACGTGCTCCGCGACATCGAGGCGCGGGCGCTGCGCGACTTCGGCTGACCGGTCGATAGGCTCGCCGCGGGGCGGTAGCTCAGTCGGTCAGAGCAGAGGACTCATAATCCTTGGGTCGCGGGTTCGAGCCCCGCCCGCCCTACCAGGCCTCCCCGGGCCGTTGCACGCCCTGATCCGACGTCGGACCGGGCCACCGGTCACGACGACGGCGGCCTTCCGTCGACGAACATCGCGAGCCGCGTGAGGGTGTGGCTGTCGTCCCCCGGCACGTGACCGTTGACGGCCCGGCACACCCAGCCCAGCCGGAGGGCGATGTCCACGGCCGGGGTCAGCCCGTCGCCGTACTCCTTCTGGAACGGCGCGAGATAGGCGTCGCGCAGCGGCCTGACATCGACGGAGTCCGGCACGTCGGCCAACCCCCAGCCGATCACGCCCTCCAGGGCGACGGAGAGGCTGAAGAACGGATGGGACAGGCAGGCGTCCCCCCAGTCCAGCAGCACCGCCCGCCCGGCCGACAGGAAGATCTGGCCGTCGTGAAGGTCGTCGTGCTGGATCGTGTCGGGGATGCCGAAGCCGGCCAGCTCCTCGCAGAGGCGCTCGACCCGGGGTAGCGCATCGCGGAAGCGGGCGTCGGCTCCGACGAGGTCGACGATGGCGGTGTAGCGCGCCGGAAGCGACTCGAGCGTGATCTCGGGCACGCCAGCCGCGCGCAGGGCCGGCACGTCGGCGCGCGCGGCGAGCTGGAGCTCGGCATAGCGGGGCAGCACGTCGGCCCAGACCCGCAGCCACGCGCCCTCGTCGGACTCGGCCCGCAGCCACTGGCCGGCGTCGGCCTGGAGCATCCACCCGGTCTCGGGATCGTGCGCGAGCAGCCGCGGCACCAGGCCGGGCCTGCGCCTCGCGAGGATCTCGGTCACGGCGCCCTCGTGACGCGTCTGGGGGGTGTTGGCCTTGAACCACACGGTGCCGGCGCCGACGTCCACGCGCAGGACCGTCGACCACGGAGTGACGTGCGAGGCGACCGGCTCTCCGGTCCGCTCGAGCCCGAGCCCCGCCAGTCGGTCATCGATCCACGCGTGGGAGCTCGCGAGCCAGGCGGCGTCCTGCCAGGGCGGTTCCATGGACCGCACCGTACGCAGTCACGCTCCGACAGGCACCGGGATTTCCGCGTCGCGTCCCGCCAGCTCCCGCCGACCGGTCACCGGTGCCTGGTCAGTCCTCCTGACAGTGGACGAACGAGCTGGCGTAGGACGTCTCGCCGACGGCGATCGAGTAGTCCGCGTAGTAGGACGCGATGCCGTGGCGCTGCGCCTCGCGGTGCCGCTCATGGTCGCGCCAGGCGTCGTGGGCCGCCCGGTCCGCGAAGGTCACCACGGTGCAGCGTTCGCCGTCCTCCGCGACGAATGTCTTGGTCTCCACGAAGCCCGGCATCGCGCGCGCCAGCCCGACGACGACCGCCAGCTCGTCGGCATAGTCGTCGAGGTGGTCGGGCCGGAGCCGGTTGCGGAACACGGTGACGACCTGACCGACGAGGGGGCGAGTGGGCGGGTCCGGGGGCTTCGTCTCGGGCACCCCACCACGGTGAGGCCTGGCCGGCGTCGTCGCAACCCGATGTCGTGGCAACTCGGCGTCTCGACCCGCGTCGGTCAGCCCGCCAGCCGCTCGATGAGGCGCATGGCGTCGTACGGCGCGTGCCCCTTGGCGTCGTTGTCGAAGTAGCACCACACGTCGATGCCGTCGGCCGACCAGCGGCGGAACCGCTCCGCCCAGCCGTCGAGGGAGCTGTCGTCATAGCCGCTGGCATAGAGCTCGCTGTCGCCGTGCAGCCGCACATAGGCGAAGTCGGTGGTCAGTCGATCCACCCGCGGCCAACGGCCCGCGGTGTCGGCCAGCACACAGGCGACGTCGTGGTGCCGCAGCAGCGCGAGTGCCTCGTCACCGGCGAAGGTCGGCGAGCGGAACTCCAGGGCGTGGCGAAGGGGTGCATCCTCGAGGCAGACCGTCGACGGGTCTTTGACCTTGCCGTCGTGTCGGCGGGCGAGCGCCGCGGCCTGCGTCGTACGGCGGGGGAGCGTCGCCAGGAACGCGTCGACGACCTCCCGCTCGAAGGTCAGCCGCTCGGGGAGCTGCCACAGCACCGGGCCGAGCCGCCGGCCGAGCAGCAGGACGCCGGACGCGAAGAAGTTGGCCAGCGCCTGCTCACACTCGCGAAGGCGCCGCAGGTGGGTGATGAACCGGGGTCCCTTCACCGAGAACACGAAGTCCTCGGGGACGTCGTCTCGCCAGCGCTCCCACGAGGCGGGCCGTTGCAGCGAGTAGAACGAGCCGTTGACCTCGATGGAGGTCAGCCGCTCGGCCGCATAGGCCAGCTCCCGGCGTTGCACCAGACCCGTCGGATAGAAGTCACCGCGCCAGCCCGCATAGCGCCAGCCCGAGATCCCGATGCGCACCCGGCCGGCCGTGGCGCTGACTCCACCCTCGGGCAGCGTCCGGCCAGCCGGATGCGTCGGCGGGGTCACGACAGCGTGAGCCCCCTGCTCCTCCAGTCCCTGCTGCTGTCGACCAGCTGGGGAGCGCCGCTGACGCCGGGCCCGAAGTTGCCGGTGGTCCCTGCGTCGAAGGCGATCCGGCGGAGTGCCCCGTCGGCGTCGGAGGCGTAGTAGAGCCAGCCACCTGACACGAACATCCCGCGCACGTCGGCGGCGGGCAGGGCGCCGGCCGGCGCCTCGAAGCGCATCGTGCCGACGAGGCCGTTCTCCGGCAGGAACCACCGCCAGAACAGGCGGCTGTCGCCTGCCAGCGTGTAATAGATCCTGCTCGTGCCCGCGTCATAGGCGATGCCGGTGACGTTGGCCGCCTCGCCGGCGAACCCGCCGCCGTAGAGGTCGACCGTCGTGGCCGCCCCCAACGTTGTCCCGCTGACCGACCGGGCCCGCAGCGTTCCGTCCGACCACGGTGTGTACAGCGTCGTTCCGATGACGAACGCCCCCCGCGCGTGGCGGAAGGAGTCGTTGCCGGCGACGGTCGAGGTCGAGCCGGGGGCCCCGGTTGCGCTCAGCGGCGTGCGGGACACATCGTCGCTGCTCGACGTCGGCCCGGACACGACCGATCGGTCGATGATCTCGATGCCGTCGATGAGGGGGTTCTCCACGCCGTGGGCGAACGCGATGTCGACGCCGTTGCCGTCACTGGTGATGTCGAAGGACCGCATCAGCCCGACCTGGTGCCCGCCGGCCGCCACGATGTCGAACGACGGAAGGACGGTGCTGCCGTCCACCGAGACGTCGAAGACACGCGACCCTGCGGTGGAGGTGCCGGAGTACTGGTTGGCGAAGAACAGCCGCACCTGCAGGGGAGTCCCTGCCGGGACGGGGAAGTTCCAGTGCATCTCGGTGGCGTCGTTGGGGTCCCACCGTTCGGTGAGGAACAGCGAGGCGGGGGTGCTGTCGTCGTTCGACGACGGCACGGAGGCGTCCAGCGTCACCGGAGTCGTGTACGACGCCGCGTTGCTGCCGCTGTTGCGATAGGGCGACGAGGCCCCGGTGTCGCCGGCCCAGTCGGGTCCGTCGTCGGTGCTCAGCAGCGCCGGACCCCCGGCGTTGACGCGGTAGAGGACCGAGGGGTCCGTGGCACCGCCGACCCGCCCCAGCTGCAGCGCGGTAGCGGGGAGCTGAGGCACGGCGGGAGCCGGCACGGCCGTGCCGCCCGCCAGCGGCAGGAACGCGATGCGCTGGCGGCGCTCGCCACCGAAGAACTTCGTGTCCGAGCCGAGCCACAGCCCGTCGTCGGTCGCGAGCATGTCGAAGACGCCCACCCCGCGGGCCCGGAATGCCGGCCAGCTGAACGGGAGACCGGTCACGGGGTCGAGGGCGACGATCCCCTCGTGCGGGACGGCGCCCGGGCCGGCCCGGTCACCGGCGTAGGAGTTGTTCAGCCAGCGCATGTGGCCGCCGGCGTAGACGGCGACGCCCGTCGCGGCGACGGCGTAGGTGGTGTCTCCTCCGGTGTGGTCGATCCACGTCGGCTCCTGGCCGGCGCCGGTGTGGTCGGTCTCCCAGCGGGTGATGCTGTCGCAGAGGGTGTTGGCGCCCCGGTAGGCGCCGGTGGTGCTGACGATGAAGTAGTCGCCGCCGGGTGAGAAGTCCAGGTCGCGCATGTAGGTGTTGAAGACGCTGGCGCAGACGTCGGGGTACCGGTCGGTGGCCCAGGACGAGACCGAGGCGCTCGCCCCGCTCGTGTCGAGCATGACGATCTGGGGCCGGGACAGCCCCTCGACCGAGGTGAAGTTGCCGATGGCCACGATCCGGCTACCGTCGGGGGTGACGTCGAACTTGCTGACGAACGTCCCACCACCGTGGTTGACGCCCGCGAAGGCGACGTTGAGCTTGCCGGTGACGGAGCCGTTCGTGGCATTGAGGCTCGCCATGCGTGACCGGTTCTGACCGGCCACCTTGGTGAACTTGCCACCGAGATAGAGGGTGTCTCCCGAGAGCTTCAGGTCGTTGACCTTGCCGTTGACGGCACCCGGCGAGAACGTGCCGACGACGCCCCCGTTGCCGACGTTGAGGCGGACCACCTTGCGGTGGGTCGCGCCGTTCACGGTGTTGAAGGCGCCACCGACATAGATGCTGGTTCCGTCGGCCGCAGCAGCCAGGCTGGTCACCTGACCATCGGTGGTCGGGTTGAATCCGGTCCTCACCGCACCGGTCGTGGCGTCGAAGGCAACGAGCCTCGAGCGGTTGTAGGTGGTCCCCCCCTTGGTCACCGAGCTGAACGTGCCGCCGAGCACGATGGTGTTGCCGACCTGGGCCACCGCGAGCACGCGACCGTTGTCGACGTTGGGCGTGAAGTTAGCCGGGTTGGTGCTGACCAGCCGCGGCTGTTCGATCGAGGCCGCCGCCGGTGATCCCGGCAGGGCGAGGGCCGAGAGCGCGGCTGACAGGCAGGCCAACAGGACGATGTTGCGAGTGGAACGCATGACGAGTCTCCCCACGTGTCTCGTGTCATGCCCCGTCCAACCGGGCGGCCATGAAGACTGCTGGCGGCGGGGTTCTCTTCGACCTGAACACGGATCTCGGGGCCCACAAAGCCAGTGAACGCAACATTCCGCGGGAGTTTCGCGTGATCCGGGCACGCCGACAGCACGGCCGTCGCCGTGTCACGAGGACAGTTCCCTCAGGGGGCCAACGTCATGCCTGGCGCGGTCCAGTTGCGGCTGGAGTTCACGGTCGTTGGCGTCCCGATGATGCCTGCGCCGGGGGCGCCGGTGACACCGGGGTCGAAGCCGACCCGCATGAGGTGACCGGTGCGCGACTGGGCGAAATAGAGGTAGTCGCCGGACACGAACATGCCGCGGACCCGGGCGGCCGGCAGCGATCCGCGGTCAGCCACGAACCTGACCGCACCCATGGTCCGGCTCTGCGGGGTGAACCAACGCCAGTAGAGCTGCGACCTCCCCGACATCGTGTAGTAGACGCGGCTCGTCGCAGGCTCATAGAAGATGCCGGTGATCGTCTTGGCGTCCCGTCCGAACCGTCCCCCGCGCAGGTCGACGTTGTGCGGCTTGCCGAGGTCGCGATCGGACAGGGTGCGCCGGCGGAGCCGGCCGTCGGCCCAGGGGGTGTAGAGAGTCGTGTCGATGACGAATGCGCCCCGCGCATGACGGAACTTCTCGGCGTCGGCGACCCGGGTGGTCTTGCCGCTGGCGAACCCGCTGCTGAGCGGGGTGAAGGCGGCCCTGTCGACCGGGGCGGTCGTGCCCTGGGGGCGCCCCAGCTGGACGACGGTCCCCGAGAGCGTGGGGGTGGTCGGCGATGTGAGCTCCTGCCCCCGGGTGAGGGACAGATAGGCGATGCGGCCGCGGCGCTCGCCGCTGAACATGGCGGTGTCGGAGCCGATCCAGAGTCCGCCACCAGTCGCAAGCATGTCGAAGACGCCGACGCCACGAGCGCGGTAGGCATCCCAGGTGAAGGGCAGCCCTGTCTTGGGGTCGAGCGCCGCGATCCCCGCCTGGGGCACCGCTCCGTCACCGGCCTCGTTGGCGGCGTAGGGGTTGTTGAGCCAGCGGAAGTGGCCGCCGGCATAGACGGCGACGCCGGTCGCGGTGACGGCGTACGTCGTGTCGCCGCCGGTGTAGTCGACCCACGTCGGCTGCTCGTCTCCTGTGGCACCCGAAGTCTCCCAGCGGCTGATGCTGTCGCAGAGGGTGCTCGTGCCGCGGTAGGCGCCGGTGGTGCTGACGATGAAGTAGTCGCCGTCGGGGGAGACATCGAGGTCGCGCAGATAGGTGTTGAAGCCGGCGGCGCAGACGTTGGGGAAGCGGTCGGTGGCCCACGGGGCGACGGTGGCCTGGGTGGTGCTGGTGTCGATCAGGGCGATCTGGCCGCGAGGTTGGCCGGCCACCTCGGCGAAGTTGCCGATGGCGACCAAGCGGTCGCCGTCCGGGGTCAGCGCGATCTTGGAGACGGCGGTGATCCCGCCGTTGTTGACTCCGGAGACGGCGAGGTTCAGCCGTGTGGTCAGCGCTCCGGTGGTGGCGTTGAACGAGGCCAACGCGGGCCGGTTCACCGAGCCGACGGTCGTGAAGGCGCCAGCGGCGAACAGCGCGTTGTCATCGAGGACGAGGTCGTTGACCTTGCCGTCGAGCACCGGTGGGGTGAACCCAGCGACCACGGAGCCATCGGCGACCGACAGCTGCACCAGCTTGCGGTGGCTCGCCCCGTTGACCGTGGTGAAGGCCCCGCCGACATAGACGCTGGTGCCGTCGCCGGCCGGGATCACGGTTTCCACCTCGCCGTCCAGCGTGGGCGCGAAGGTGGTGCTGACGACACCGGTCTTGGCCTCGAATGCCACCAGGCCGTCGCGGGCGAAGGTGGTGGTGCCCTTGGTGACCGAGGTGAACGTGCCGCCGAGCACGATCGTGTTGCCGACCTTGGCGATCGCCTGCACGCGGCCGTTGTCGACGTTGGGGGTGAAGTTGACCGGATTGGTCTGCACCAGGCGCGGCTGGCTGACCGACCCGATCGCCGGGGCCAGCGCTGCCAGGCTCAGCGTCGTGGCGAGAAAGGCAAGCGTCGCGACAGCGCGCACAGGTCGCATCCGTAGCTCTCCCCAGGTGTGTGGTGTCCGTGGTCGGCCCCACCCAGCGTCCCGACCCCACCGAGACACCTGTCCTCCAGACACGTCTGACGACGAGAACACGCGCGCACGTCGGCCCGCAAGACTTCCCATCAAGAATTTCCCCCGATCTCGGCAAAATCCTACGTTTCCGTAAGGTGGGGGTCGAATCCGGAGCCCGGATCGGCGGTCGTGGGCAGCCACCGGGCGCGGATTCTGCGGTCGGGGGCCCCCGACGCTCGTTCAGCGGCTCCTCGTGGACCGCGGTGTCAGCAGCACCAGAGCGAGCACCACGGCCGCCCACGCCAGGTGGATCCAGCCCACCGTGTGGGGGTGTTCGAACCACCAGCGGGCCACGCCCGAGGTCGTGCTCAGCCGGTCGTCGTACGACGCCACGAAGGGCTGCCAGAGAGCAACGGCGGTCACCAGGGTCGTCCACGGGACCCGCCACGAGGTGCCGAGGAGGTCGAACGCGGCGGCGGCGAGGACGGCGCTGCCGACGTAGTAGGGGTTGTCCTGTGGGTCCAGGGCCAGGCGCACGGCCACGGCCACGACAAGGACGCCCGACCACCGTCCGAGCAGGGCCGTGACGAGGCCGGCGAGGAGCGCACCCGCCAGCTCGACACTGCGTCCCCAGGACGGGACGAAGCGCCCGCGCACGCCGAGCGTGTGCAGGCCCGAGCCTGGGATCAACGGCACCGGCGGGCGAAGCGCCTCCAGCGTCCGCGGCTCCACGACGATGAAGGGCAGCCAGCTCGCCAACGAGAGCGCCGCCGCGCCGAGCAGCACCCGCAGTCGCGCGTGTGTCAGGCCCACGACGATCGGGGCGAAGCCGACCGCCCAGGGTTTGGCTCCGATCGCCACGGCCAGCCACAGCAGCGTTGGGAACGGCCGGTTGAGCGCCACGGCCCGCAGCGCCAGAACGCCACCGACCATGGCGAGGACGTCGTCGAGGTGGGCCCATCGCACCGCCAGCACGCACCACGCCGGCACCAGGATCGCGGCTGCCGCCATCAGTCGCCAGCCTCGGGCCCGCCCCGAGGTCAGCGGCGCCAGGGCGAGCAGCAGGAGCGGCCCTGCCGCGGCCATCAGCACCTGCGCCACCTGCCGGCCGGCCGGGATCGCGTCGAACCCGGCGGCGAGCAGCAGGGTCAACGGCCCGACCTGGAGCGTCGGCTCGTCCACGAACACCGCGAAGCCGGAGCCATGGAAGAGGGCGTGTCCCCCCGTGGCGAAGTAGTGCCACGACAGCCCCGAGGGCTGCCACGACCGCCAGGCCCACCACACGGTCCAGGCCGCGAGCAGCCCGAGCTCCCACCACCGCGGCGTCGATCGCGCACCCGGATCCGACCCAGGCGTCTCCGCAGGGCCGGTCAGGGACACGCGCATGGTCACGCGGTCATGATGGCGCACTCGGCTGTGAGGTGATGCCCGTGTCGAGTCGGCGTGCTCTGAGTGTCTCGGCCGATCCGATACGGCACACTGAACGACGCATCGGCGCGCCCGCGCCGCTCGGCCGACCGGAAGGAACCAGCGTGCCCAGCCCCAACGTCCTCGACGACCTCGAGTGGCGCGGTCTCATCGCCCACTCGACCGACCGCGCCGCGCTCCGCGCGGCGCTGGGCGAGGGGAGCATCCGGTTCTATGTCGGCTTCGACCCGACGGCACCTAGTCTCCACATGGGCAACCTGGTGCAGCTGGTCACGGCTCGCCGCCTCCAGCTCGCGGGCCACACCCCCTATGTCCTGGTGGGCGGTGCGACCGGCATGATCGGCGACCCGCGCGACTCGGGCGAGCGGACCCTCAACTCCGCGGAGACTGTGGCCGAGTGGACCGAGCGGGTCAAGCGTCAGGTGAGCGCCTTCGTCTCGTTCGAGGGCGACAACGCGGCCACGGTGGTCAACAACCACGACTGGACGGCGCGGCTGTCGGTCATCGACTTCCTGCGCGACATCGGC
>JAGQUE010000240.1 GCA_020438665.1 Nocardioidaceae bacterium
ACCAACACCGACGCCGAGGGTCGGCTCGTCCTGGCCGACGCCCTCGCCTATGCCGCCGACACCATCAAGCCGGCCGCGATGGTCGACATCGCCACGCTGACCGGCGCGGTCAAGGTGGCACTCGGCCAGCGGCTCGGTGCCTTCTTCGCCAACGACGACACCCTGGCCCGTGCGATCGCCGTGGCCGGGGACGCGTCCGGTGAGCCGATGTGGCGGTTCCCGCTCGCCGCCGACTATGAGGAGCGGCTGGCCTCCAAGGTGGCCGACGCCGACAACGCGCCCGGCAGCGCGCCCGCCATCACCGCCGCGCTCTTCCTCGAGCACTTCGCCGGCGACGTGCCGTGGGCCCACCTCGACGTGGCCTCGGTCGGCGACTCCCCGAGCGAGAGCTATGAGTGGAGCGAAGGGCCGACCGGCTACTCCGCGCGGGCGCTGCTCACCTGGCTCGGGTCGCCCGATCCGCTCGAGGGACTGCGATGAGCCCGATGAGGGGCCTCACGGTGCGCTGGTCGCTGCGCGACGCCGAGCCCGGTGTCGAGCAGCGGCTGGCCGACTATGTCGCGGAGACCTCCCACGCCCGGTTCACCGGGCTGGCCGGGCTGTCCTACAAGACGTGGCGGATGGTGCCGAGCGAGTGGTTCGAGGGCGCCTACGTCTTCGCCGACGACGCCGCGCGGGCGCGGTTCCAGGCGGAGTTCACCGCGGCCGCCGCGGAGTCGCCCGGCTCCCAGATCATCGGCAGCCCGCCGGTGCTCATCGAGCCCTGCGCGGTCGTGGCCATCGCCGAGGGCGCCGACGGTTTCACGGCGGCGCCTCGCGCCTGACCTGGCGCGCTTCACCCCCCCGTCGCTGGGCGGCCTAGGCCACCGGCTCGGGCGCCCACTCCTTCTTGGCGACCAGCAGGCCGTCGCCGACGGGGAGCAGCACGGGGACGAGCCCCTCGTGGTCGAGGACGGCCTGGCCGACCTCGCGGATCGAGACGGTCTCCTCGTCGCGGCGGCTCGGGTCGGCGACCCGGTCGTGCCACAGTGCGTTGTCGAAGGCCACGATCCCGCCCGGTCGCAACAGGCGGAGCGCCTCGCGCAGGTAAGCGGCGTACTCGCGCTTGTCGCCGTCGCAGAAGACCAGGTCGTAGTGGCCGTCGGTGAGCCGGGGCAGCACCTCGAGGGCGGCACCGGCGATGGTCCGGATGCGCTGGTGGGGGAAGCCGGCCTCGGTGTAGCTCTCGCGGGCCAGTCGCTGGTGCTCGGCCTCGATGTCGACCGTGGTGAGGACGCCGTCGGCACGCATGCCGCGCAGCAGCCAGACCCCGGAGACGCCCGTGCCGGTGCCGATCTCGACGACCGCGCGGGCATCGAGGGTCGCGGCCAGGAAGCGCAGGGTGGCGCCACCGCCGGGGGCGATGGGCGTGACGCCGACCTCGTCGGCGCGGGAGCGGGCCGCGGCGAGCACGTCGTCCTCGGCCACGAAGCTGTCGGCGTAGGTCCAGCTGGACGTTGCGATCGGCGTGGTGATGGCGGCCTCCTCCGGTGCGGACCCGCGCGAGCCGGGTCGGTGTCGACCCTATCGCGGGAACACCGCGCCGTCGGCGCTCGTTGGGCGAGTCAGGAGTTGCCAGTCAGGAGTTCCCAGGAAACCGAGGGTCGCGCTCACAGGATCCTCTCAGTCCCGGTTCTTAGCGTGAGGAGTCAGCAGGTGTCGTTGCGCCGACGACCGCCGAGGAGAGGGGTGGACCCGATGACGCGCGAGGGTGTGCCGACGTGGGACGAGATCGTCGAGCACCACTCCGACCGGGTCTATCGGCTCGCCTACCGGTTGACCGGCAACAGCCACGACGCCGAGGACCTCACCCAGGAGGTCTTCGTCCGGGTCTTCCGCAGCCTCGACACCTATACGCCCGGCACCTTCGAGGGGTGGCTTCACCGGATCACCACCAACCTGTTCCTCGACCAGGCCCGGCGGCGCCAGCGGATCCGCTTCGACGCCCTCTCCGACGAGCGGGCCAGCCGGCTGGCCAGTGAGCTCCCCGGCCCCGACGTCACCGTCGCCGACACCACATTCGACGACGACGTCGAGCGCGCGCTCGCGGCGCTCCCGCCCGAGTTCCGCGCCGCGGTCGTGCTCTGTGACGTCGAGGGGCTCAGCTATGACGAGATCGCCGACATCCTCGACACCAAGCTCGGCACTGTCCGCTCACGGATCCATCGTGGCCGCGCCCTGCTGCGCGCCTCGCTGGCGCACCGGGCACCCGTCGACGGGCGCCAGCGCTACGCCGGCCCGCTCGCCGTGCCGGCCCAGGAGAGCCGGACGTGATCGGTCACCTCGGGTCGCGGGTCAGTGACCTCCTCGACGGCCGGTTGTCCGCCGAGGAGGAGGAGCGCGCCTGGGACCACGTGCATCTGTGCCACCAGTGTCGCGACCAGGTCGAGCGCGAGGGCTGGGTCAAGACCCGGTTGGCGGGGCTGTCCCTCACCTCCTGCGGGGGTGCTTCCCCCGCGTTGAAGGGGTCGTTGCTCGACGCCTCCCTGCTGCTGCCGCCCGGTGAGGGCTATCTCGTGGGTGGCCGATCGCGAGCCCGGACGTCCGCTTTGGCGGCCGCCGGTGGTGGCGCGCTCGGAGCGGCCGTGCTGGGCCTGGTCACGATGGTCGGCGGGCCGGCCGCGGCTCCCACAGTCGACCTGCGGGCCCCGACGGTGAGCAGTGGCGGAAACACCCCGACTCCGACGATGGTGGGCGTCACCATGGACCTCCATCGGCGCGATCAGGCGCATCTCTTGCGCCAGGGCGACACAATGGCCAAGTGAGCAACACCGACGACGAACCGGACCTCGGTCCCGGGGCGGTCCCGTTCAAGCCCGACCTCACCCATCCCGCGTCGAGCCAGCCCGCGTCGCCCGACCCGTGGGTCTCGCCGTCTGCCGGACAGACCGGTCCGCGACACTCCGCCGAGCAGCCCACCGGGCCGTGGGGGAGTGTCCCGCCTGGCCGCAACGGACCCTGGGAGGGCACCCGACCGCGGTCCCCGCTGGGACCGCCGGCACCCGAGTCCGCTCCTGGGCCCACCGCTCCGATGCGCGCGGCCGCCCCGATGCCCGCTTCCCACGCCCCCGAGCCTGAGCACACCGCCCCGCGGCCGCCCCTCGGTCCCCCGGGCCCGCCCAGTGCCCCGGCGAGAACGGCGACGCCGCCGCCCTGGTACGCCGGGCAGGTCCAACCCGGTCCGCTGCCCTACGCGACGATGCCGATGCCCCTGGCAGGTCAGCCGTCCGGTCCACCATCCGGTCCTCCGGCGGGGCAGCCGCCCGGCCGCTCACGGCTGCCGGGATGGGTCTGGCCGACCGTCGCCATCCTGGCGCTGGTGGTGGGGCTGGTGGGGGGTGCGCTGGGCGGCGCGGCCTACGACGCCCTGCGCGGCCGCGACACGGCCACCGACACCACATCACAGGCCGACGACGGCACCGGCCCGCTCAACGCGGGCAACCGATCGGTCAGCGCCGTGGCCAAGCGCCTGCTCCCGAGCACGGTCCAGGTGATCGCCAGCTATCAGGGCGTGGCAGGCGGGGCCACCGGATCCGGGTTCGTGCTCGATCGGCAGGGGCACATCGTGACCAACAATCACGTGGTGGCCGACTCGGCGGCCAGCGGGGAGCCCATCCAGGTCGTCGACCAGGACGGCAACCGCTATGACGCGGAGCTCGTCGGGCGCAGCCCGGTCTATGACCTCGCGGTCCTCTACTCGGCCGACGTCGAGCGGCTGCGGCCCGCGGCGCTCGGCTCCTCCAGCCGGCTACAGGTCGGCGATGAGGTCGTCGCCATCGGATCTCCGCTGGGACTCACGTCGACGGTGACCGCTGGGATCGTCAGCGCCGTCAACCGTCCGGTGACGACGGGCCAGTCCTCCGACGACATGTCCTATATCAACGCCGTCCAGACCGATGCGGCCATCAACCCCGGCAACTCGGGCGGACCGCTGGTCAACCTGCGCGGCCAGGTGGTCGGCGTCAACTCCGCGATCGCGACCACCGGGGCCTCGACGGAGGTCTCGGGCAACATCGGGGTCGGCTTCGCCATCCCGATCGAGCAGGTCCGGGTGACCGCCCAGCAGATCCTCGATGACGGCGAGGCGCGCTATCCGGTCATCGGGGCGACGGTGGAGACGGCCACCAACGACGGCGAAGGGGCCCGCGTCGACGAGGTCCCGGACGGCACGCCGGCGGCAACGGCCGGGCTGGAGCCCGACGACCTGATCACCCGCATCGACGGTGTCCGGGTCACCGACGGGATCGCCCTCATCGTGGCGATCCGCAGCCACCTGCCGGGCGATGCCGTCGAGCTGACCCTGGTGCGTGACGGCAGCGAGCGCCGGGTGCGGGTCGTGCTGGACTCCAAGGTCGGCTAGCAGTCGCCCCTGCTCAGTCGGTCTAG
>JAGQUE010000241.1:0-6326 GCA_020438665.1 Nocardioidaceae bacterium
GTGGTCGCACACGGGAAAGGAGGTGGTCCGACGAATGATTTCTCAAAGGACGCGTGAGGTGGCTGCCCGCTAGCAGCGACCAGCCAGGGCGTTGAGCGCTGCTGGCGAATCTCAAGCAGTCACCCGACCCGCGGGCGCTCCGGGGAACGTCCCCTCGGACGGTCTCTCTCGAGACCACGCCCGCGGGTCGCTGCATGTCCGCCCGGTTTCTCGGGCCTTCCGGCGGACATCCAGCTGGGTGACCGGTCTGGGGTGAAGCCGACTAGGCGGACACGGCGCCCGCCGGTTCCATCGTGATGACACCGATGGACCGGACCTGGGAGGCCCCGGTCAGCTCGGTGTAGGACAGCACCGGCAGGCGCGACATCGCCGGCCGGATGAGGCGTCGTACGGCGGCCCGCAGCTGCGGTGAGCAGACCAGCACCGGCCGGAGGTTCTGGTTCTCCGCATGCATGGTCAGCTGGGCCAGGTCGGTGAGCAGCTGGGAGGCCGTGTCGGGGTCGAGCGCGATCATCGAGCCCTGCTCGTGGGGCCGCAGCGACTCGAGCATGCGCTGCTCGAGCAAGGGCTCCAGGCTGATCACCGACACGGCGCCGTCGGAGAGGTAGGGCGCCACGATCGCCGGGCCGAGCGTCGCCCGGGCGGCCTCGACCAGCATGTCGAGGTCCTTGGTGGCGTGGGCGCGCAGCGACATCGACTCATAGATACGGGTGAGGTCACGGATCGACACGCCCTCGTCGAGCAGCATCTGGAGCACCCGCTGGACCTCGCCCAGGCTGAGCATCGACGGGGTGAGCTCCTCCACGACCACGGGGTGCGTGCGTTTGACGACGTCGGTGAGCATCTTGACGTCCTCGCGGCCCAACAGTCGGGCGGCGTGGCTGGTGACGACCTCGGCCAGGTGGGTGGTGATGACCGACGCGCGGTCGACCACGGTGGCCCCGGAGAGCTCGGCCTGGTTGCGCAGCTCGGCGGGGATCCACTTGGCGTCGAGCCCGAACACCGGCTCCTGGGTCGGCTCGCCGGGGAGGCTGCCGAGGAACTCACCGATCGCGAGCACCGTACCGGGAGGGGCCTCCCCGCGGGCGGCCTCGATGCCGAACAGCTTGATGGCATAGGTCTTGGGAGGCAGGTCGAGGTTGTCGCGGGTGCGCACCGGCGGGATGACGACGCCGATGTCGGTGGCGACCTTGCGGCGCAGCGCCTTGACGCGGTCGAGGAGGTCGCCGCCGGCGCGTGGGTCGACCAGGTCGATCATGTCGGCGGAGAGCTCGAGGCCAAGGGGGTCGACGAGCAGCTCGGCGGCGATCTGTTCGGGCGAGTCGGGGTTGGTCGCCAGGTCACCGCTGGTCGCGAGCGCCTCGAGGGCCTTGGTCTCCTCGTCGTCCTCGTTCTCGACCCGCGTCGACGCGAGGAGGAACAGCCCGCCGGTGAGGATGAACGGGAGCTTGGGGAGACCGGGCAGCAGCACCATCACGAGGGCGGCGAAGCCGGCGACCCGGAGCGGCATCCGGCGGCGGGTGATCTGCCGCACGATGTCGGAGCCCATGTCGTCGTCGCCCGTGGCCCGGGTGACGATGAGGCCGGTCGCGACGGAGAGCAGCAGCGCGGGGATCTGCGAGACCAGGCCGTCACCGACCGACAGCAGGCTGTAGGTGTTGACGGCGTCGCCGAAGGAGAGGCCCTTCTGCGCGACGCCGACCGCGAAACCACCGACGAGATTGACCAGCGTGATGATGATGGCGGCGATCGCGTCGCCCTTGACGAACTTGGACGCACCGTCCATGGCGCCATAGAAGTCCGCCTCGGCGTGGACCTCGGCGCGACGCTTGCGAGCCTGTTCCTCGTCGATGAGACCGGAGTTGAGGTCGGCGTCGATGGCCATCTGCTTGCCGGGCATCGCGTCGAGGGTGAAGCGGGCACCCACCTCGGCGACGCGGCCGGCACCGTTGGTGATGACGACGAACTGGATGACCAGCAAGATGGCGAAGACGATCAGGCCGACGACCAGTGATCCGCCGACCACGAAGTGGCCGAAGGTGTCGATGACCTTGCCGGCGAAGCCGTCGATGAGGACGAGACGGGTGGCGCTGACGTTGAGCGCGAGCCGGAACAGCGTCATCACGAGGACGACCGCGGGGAACGCCGCGAAGTCGAGTGGCCGGTGCACGAACATGGCCGTGAGCAGGATCAGCAGGGCGGTGGTGATGTTGACGGCGATGAGCAGGTCGAGGACGAGCGAGGGCAGCGGCACGACCAGCATCACGACGATGAACACGATGCCGAGCGGCACGGCGAGCTGAGTCAGTCGCTTGAGTTCCACGCGGGGGCGCACCTTCCAGGTCCGAGCCCTCCATGGCCCGCGGTCAGGCGCCCTCCTGGCGTCATGAGGTGGATCGGCCGGCCGGCGCGAGAGTTGAGGGTTTTGTCACGGGTGCGCGGCGGCGGCCGCCCCGGCCGACGGTGGGCAGGTCCGGCGACGTGCGCGGGCTGGCGTGCTCCCCGGCGACGCGGCCCTGGCGCTTGCGGCTGATGACATAGGCCAGCACCTGGGCGACCGCGGCGAACAGCTCCGCCGGGATCTCTTGACCGACCTGGGTGTGCCGATAGAGCGCTCGGGCGAGGGGCACGTCCCGCACCAGGGGTACGCCGGTCTCCGTGGCCTTCTCCCTGATCCGCAGCGCGATGGCCCCGGCACCCCGGGCCACGACCCGCGGGGCGCCCCGCTCGGGCTGGTAGCGCAGCGCGATCGCGACGTGGGTGGGGTTGACCAGGACGACGTCGGCCTCGGGGATGTCGGCCATCATGCGGTTGCGGGCCGCAGCGAGCTGGCGGGAGCGGATCGCCGCCTTGATGAGCGGGTCGCCCTCGGTCTGCTTGTACTCGCGCTTGACCTCGTCCTTGGTCATCCGGGCCTTCTTGCCGACCTTGAACCGCTGGAAGCTGTAGTCCGCGGCGGCCATCACGAGACCGGCGAGCGCGACGTTGCGAAGCATCGACAGCACGTGTCCGGAGCCGGCCTGGATCACCGTCGACATCGGGACCAGGCCACCGATCAGCGGCATCAGGGTCTTGACGGTGCTCCAGACGAGGGCGGCGACGATGCTGGCCTTGAGCAGCATCTTGGCGCCTTCCCAGAGCATCTGGGTGCCGAAGACCCGCTTGGCGCCCTTGAGAGGGTTGATCTTGCTGAACGACGGCTTGACGGCCTTGGTGGCCAGATAGAAGCCGCCCTGGGCGAGCGCCGCGCCCGTCCCGACGACGGCGACGCCGGCCCCGAGGAGCACCAGCGCCAGCAGCGCGTGGCCGAGGCCCTGCTGCAGCATCTCGCGGGCGCCGGCGACGCTGGGCTCCGCGGCCACCCGAAGGTCGGTGTCGAAGAGGGTTCGCAGGGTGTCGATCTCTCGGGAGACCAGAGGGGGCAGTGCCAGGCCGACGGCCAGCATCGAGCCCCACGCGCCCAGCTCCTGGGTGCGCGGGACGGTGCCTTCCTTCTTGTTCTCCTTCTTCTTCCGTGCGGTGGGCTTCTCGGTGCGCTCCTCGCTCATCGCCTCACCCCGCTCCCGACAAGGCGGACATGGCCCGCATCGTCAGCTCGACCATGCGGTCGAGGGCCTCGGGGAGGACCGGGAAGGAGAGCCCGAGCAGCAGCAGCGTCAGGCCGATCTTGGCCGGGAACATCACGGCCATCGCGTTGAGCTGGGGCGCGACCTTGGTCAGCAGCGCCAGACCGAGGTCGGCGACGAACAGGACGGCGATCATCGGCAGCGCGATCTGGATCGCGGTGACCAGGAACATCGAGAAGGCCGTGATGAAGATGTCGGGTCCCCAAGCGGGTCCGAGGCCCGAGCCCAGCGGCAGGAACTCGAAGGTCTTGAGCAGGCCGCCGATCACCAGCAGGTGAGCCCCCGAGACGAACAACAGGGCGGTGGCGAGCATCTGGTGGAAGTTGCCGAAGACGGTGTTGCTGTTCATGCCGAGGGGGTCGAAGCCCTGGGCGAGTGCGAAACCGCCGAAGACGTCGATGAGGCTGCCGGCCGCCGCGAGGGCGCCGAGCAGCATCGAGGTCACGAACCCCATGCCGAGCCCGATGACCACCTGGGTGACGACGTTGACGATCAGGGCGCCGGTGCTGAGCGGGACGTCGCTGGTGAGGCTGGGGGCGACGGCGAGGGCCAGGGCGACCGACAGCACCACCTTGGCGGTGATCGGCACCGCTTTGGCGGCGAACGGCGGCACGACCACGAGCCACGAGATGATCCGGATGGACGCCAGCAGGAAGGCGACGAGCTGCTCGCCCTGGACCGTCACGGACATGGTGCCCGCCTCAGGTCAACAGGCCCGGAAGCCGGTCGAAGAGGTCGTGGGTGAAGTCGATGAGGGTGTGCAGCATCCAGTTGCCCGAGATCAGCAGGGCCAGGCCGACCCCGATGATCTTGGGGACGAAGGCGAGGGTGAACTCCTGGATCTGGGTCATCGACTGGAACATCGACACCGCGAAGCCGATGATCAGCGCGGTCAGCAGGATCGGGGCCGAGAGCTTGAGCGTGACGACCATGGTCTGGAGGGCGATCTCGATGATCGAGGAGTCAGTCATCCTCAGCCACTCCCATAGCTCGCGACGAGGGACTTGATGACCAGCGCCCAGCCGTCGACCATCACGAACAGCAGCAGCTTGAAGGGCAGCGACACCATCACCGGCGGCATCATCATCATGCCCAGGGCCATCAGCGAACCGCTCACGACGATGTCGATGACCAGGAACGGGATGAAGATGATGAACCCGATGATGAACGCCTGCTTGAGCTCGCTGAGCACGAATGCCGGCACCAGTGTCGACATCGGCACGTCGGCGCGGTCCTTCGGCAGGTCGCGGTCGGCGACGCTGGTGAGCAGCTGGAGCTCCTCGTCCCCGGTGTGGTCGATCATGAAGTCACGCAGCGGCGCGATGCCGTCGTCCCAGGCCTGCGACGTGCTCTTGTCGCCGTCGAGGTAGGGCTGCAGCCCGTCGTGGTTCATGTCGCTGAGCACCGGCGCCATGATGAACAGGCTCAAGAACAGGGCCAGGCCGGCGAGGACCTGGTTGGGTGGCGTCTGCTGGAGGCCGAGCGCGTTGCGGGTCAGGCCGAGGACGACCAGGATCTTGGTGAAGCTGGTGGTCGTCAGCAGGATCGCCGGCAGCAAGGAGAGCAGCGTGACCGCGAGGATCGCCGTCACCGAGGTGCTGGGCTTCTTGGTCAGGCCGTCGATGTTCACCGAGACGCTGCCGTCGCCCTGGCTCCCACTGGGGCCGCGCGGCCCGGCCGGGCCGGAGGGGTCCAGCAGCGGGGTGTGGGTGAACCCGGCGTCGGTCAGCACGATCCCGGTGGCGTCGTACGACGGGTGGGCGCTGGCCGACCCGGCGGTGCCGAGGCTGACCGTGAGCCACGCGGCCACGAACGCCAGCACCACCAGGAGCGGCCGGACGCGGGAGCGGAGGAGGGTCACGAGGTCCGCCTCGTCGCGGCGGCCAGGGCCTGCCGCCAGGTGTCGGGGGAGAGGACCGAGCCGGCGAGCGGCCCGGTGGTGCTCCCGGAGCGGGTCGCGGCTGGGCTGGTGGGCTTGATCGTCGCGGCGCTGCCGGGGAGCACGGCGTGGAGGGCGGGCCGGAAGGCGGCCACGACGCCCGAGCGGGGCTCGCGGGCGCCGTCGTCATCGATGATGGTGTCGTCGGCGGCCTCCGGGCTCTCGATCTCGTCGGGCTCGAGCTCGGCGAGGACCGAGATCTGCTGCTCGGTCGTGCCGAGCACGAGCACCCGCCCACCAACGGTCACCACGGTGACCGAGGAGGAGCGCGACAGCGCCTGCCGGTGGACGACCTGGACCAGGGCGCCGTCACGCCCGCGGAAGCGCCGGCTGCCCAGCTTGGCGAGGAGCAGCAGCAAGCCGATGACGACGGCCAGTGAGAACACCAGGCGCACCACCAGCTCGGTCACGGCGATTCCTCGGGTCGGGAGTTGTGGGCAGGGACGGGGGCAGCGGGCTCAGCTGGCGGCGCTGTCGTCGATGATCTCGGTGACCCGGAGGCCGAAGTCCTCGTCCACGACGACGACCTCACCTCGGGCGATGAGGCGTCCGTTGACGAGCAGGTCGGCAGGGCTGCCGGCCGCGCGGTCGAGCTCCAGCACGTGGCCGGGGGTCAGCGCGAGCAGGTCGCGCACGGTCATCCGGGTGCGGCCCAGCTCGACGGTCACCTCCATGTCGACGCCGTGCAGCATCTCCAGGCCGCGCCCCAGCAGGGGGGTGACCGTGCCGGGCACGGGTCGCGCTGTGGCGGCCGACGGGAC
>JAGQUE010000241.1:6395-14149 GCA_020438665.1 Nocardioidaceae bacterium
GGCGGCCTGCGCCTGGGCGGCTGCTTGGGCCTGGGCCTCGGCCGCAGCAGCAGCGCCGGCGGCGCCGGCGCTCTCCGCGACGACGAACGGCTCCTCGGCGGCCTCGGCCGGCGGGGTCAGGGACGGGTCGAGGACGACATCGGGCAGCAGCACCGCGGCGGCGATGCCGGAGGAGAGCAGCGGGACGGCGGTGAAGGGCTCGCCGATGTCGCCCACCACGAGCTCGAGGTCGACCTGGTGAGCGGCCTTGGCCTTGGTGCCGAGGACGGCGGCGCCGGCGTCGAGCGCGGGCTGCGTGGCGGCCGCGAGGTCGAGGCCACCGAGCGGGCTGGCCGCGAGGGCCTGGACGAGCTCCTCACCGACGAGCACACCGATGCGGCCCCCGGACTCGAGCTCGGCGATGGCGGCGCCCGCGAACGCGGACGTGACGTGCTCGGTGCCCGGCTGGGCTCCGACGGCGGAGAGTGGCTCCGACGACGGCAGCGTCTCGGCGACGGCCTGTCCGACGGCGAGAGCGCGCTCGACCAGAGGCTCGGAGGCGGCAGCGGTCATGGCTTCTCCTTGGGTGTGCCGACGATGAGCGCCGCGACGCGGCTCCCGTGCGTGCCGGCGGTGGCGTGAGCGAAGGTGGCGCCGTCGACGGTGACGTCGAGCGGGGCGGCGGCCGGATGGGCGAGTCGGACGACGTCTCCCACCTGGAGCGCACTGAGGGTCTCGGGGTCCAGCAGCGTGGGGCGGCAGCGGATCGCCACGTCCATGGGGACGTCCTCGAACTGCTGCTCGAGCAGCGCTCCGGCGCGCAGCCGCTGGGCCTGCTCGCGCTCGGACAGCGGTGTCGGGGCGGCGGCCTTGACCAGGAACGGCAGCAGGCCGGTGAAGGGCATGCAGACCGACATCGGGTGCGTGTCGGCACCGATGAGCAGCTCGAGGGTGATGACGACCATGACGTCGGAGGCACTCGCGACCTGGGCGAACTGGGGGCTGTACTCGTGGCCGGTGACCTCGGGCTCGAGGGGCACCAGGTCGGCCAGCGAGTAGCGCATCTCGGCGAGCAGTCGCTCGACGAGACCGCCCACGACCTTGGTCTCGATCTCGGTCAGTGGGCGCTGCGGCTGCTGATGTGACCCGGGACCGCCCAGCATGTGGTCCAGGCACATCATCGTGGCGTGCAACGGGATGTCCAGCACGCCCAGACCCGGCATCGGGTCGACCGAGAACAGCGTCAGATAGGTCTCGGCGTCCAGCGAGTCGACGTACTCCGCATACGCGCGCTGGTCGATCGAGACCAGGGTCACCTCGCAGATCGTGCGCAGCAGCGAGGTGAAGACGGTGGTGGCCTGACGGGCGAAGCCGTCGAAGTTGAGCTGGAGGATGCGTGAGTGCTCGCGCGAGAGCTGGATGGGGCGCCGGAAGTCATAGGCGACGGCCTCGACGGCGCGGTTGCGACGGCGCGCGCGACCGCCGGCGGAGCCGGTCACCGGTGCCGATCCGGTGGTGTGAGCGGGCGCGGAGGCGTTCACGAGGCTGGGATCGGCCCGGAACCGGCCCACCTGAGCATTTCCGACCGCCCGGGCACGCGAAACTTCGCGGACGGGCCGTCGGCACGGGTGACTTGAGCGTCTACTGGCTCACGAACTGGGTGAAGTAGACGTCCATCACCTCCCCTTCATAGAGGTCGTCGAGCTCCTTGACCAGCTCCTCCTTGAGCTTCAGGCGCTCCTTCGCATCGTTGACCTCGGTGATCTCACGGCCGCTGAACAGCTCGATCGCGGCGTCGAGGGCCTTGCTCCCGTCGGCCTCCTTGGCCTTGTCGGTCAGCTGGAGGGCGATGGACATGCTGAGGTAGTGGCCGCCGGCGAGGTTGATCTGGACGGGGTCGAGCGCCACGACGGTGCCCTCGACGGGCTTGGGGGGCGGTCCCGACGGCTTGAGGAAGAACCAGTAGCCAGCGCCTCCGAGCACGGCCACGAGGACGACGATGACGATGAGCTTCTTCTTGCCGCCCTTCTTCTCCTTCGTGCCCGAGTCGGTCTCAGCCTGGGGCATAGCAGTCACGCTCATGGTGTCGTCACTCCTTCCGCGCTCCGCGCACGGTCCTTGACCACCTGGCCGAGGAGCGCCTGGCTCTCCGGCGGCAGCGAGGACACGATGATGATGTCGACGCGCTTGTTGATCTCTTGTGACCCCGGTTCGCTGGGGTCGATGAGAGGCTTCTCGTGGCCGAACGCGGTGGCGTGCAGCCGGCTGCTGGGGATCCCGTCGAGCTCGTTGAGCCGGCGCAGCACGGTGATCGCGCGGGCCGCGGAGAGGTCCCAGTCGGTGGCGAAATACTTCGGCTTCACCTTGACCTGGTTGGTGTGACCCTCGATCTCGATGGGGTCTTGCAGGTCCTTGAGGACCGGGGCCAGGATGTCGACGATCTGTGCCCCGCGCGGGCTCAGCGTCGCCAGGTTGGCCTCGAAGGTCACGTGCTTGCTGACGAGGTGGATCGACAGGCCGTTCTCGTCGATCGTCGTGGTCACGTCGTCCTGGAGGCCGTGGGCCTTCAGCGAGGCCATCAGCCGGGCCTGGACGCCGGAGAGCCGGTCGACCTCCTTGGAGGCCTGCTCATAGTTGGCCTGCGTCTTCAGCGCGTTGCTCTGCTGGACGGCCTTGTCGATCATCTCCTTGGTGACCTGGTCGATCTGCTGCGAGTACCTGCTGGCCGGGGCGACCGGCGCCATGGCGGACAGGCCCGCGTTCTGCTGGATCGAGTTGGACCCGGTCAACAGCGACGTGGACTGGCCGAACCCGGCCGCGAGACCCGACTTGAGGGCGTTGAACTTCTTCTCGTCCACCTGGCTCATCGCGAACATCACGATGAACAGCACCATCAGGAGCGTGACCATGTCGGCATAGGTCACCAGCCACCGCTCGTGGTTGACGTGCTCCTCGTGCTCCTCGTGCTTCTTACGGCGTCCCATGTCAGGCCGCTTCCTCGACCTGCTCGCTCTGAGGGAGCAGGGAGCGCAGCTTCTGGGCCACGATCCGCGGGTTGGCGCCGGACTGGATGGCCGCGATGCCCTCGATGGTCAGCTCCATGCGGGCGACCTCGAGCTCACCGAGCCTCTTGATGCGGTTGCCCAGCGGCAGCCAGATGACGTTGGCGGACATGACACCCCACAGGGTGGCGACGAACGCGCCGGCGATGAGGTGGCCGAGCTCTTCGGGCTGGGCCAGGTTCTCCAGCACGTGCACGAGGCCCATGACGGTGCCGATGATGCCGATGGTCGGCGCATAGGCGCCGGCGTCGGCGAAGAACTTAGCGTTCTGCTTGGCGGCCGCCTTCTTGGCGGTGACCTCCGCCTCCAGGATCTCGCGCAGCTCCTCGGAGTCGGTGCCGTCGATGGCCATCGAGACGCCCTTGACCAGGAAGGGGTCGTTGACCTCCCGCAGCTGGTCCTCCAGGGCGAGCAGGCCTTCACGCCGGGCCTTCTCAGCGAGGGAGACGACTGTCGGCACCAGGTCCCCGGCCGGGGGGACGCCCCCCGTGAGGCTCTTGCCGAGTGACTTGAACGAGTTGATCGCGTCGGGCAGCGTGCCGCCGGCGAGAGAGACCATCATCGTGGTCCCGAAGACCAGGAGCATGGGGGCCATGAGCAGCAGGCTCATGGGGTTCCCACCCTCGAGGATGTTCGCGAGGATGATGATGAACAGACCGGCGACGATGCCGATCAGGCTGGCCGGATCCATCGCGATCAGCCTTCCCCGTGCCGCGGCTCGGTCCCCGGAAGGTGAGCGACGGTGGCGAGGGTGGCGGGACGGGGTTCCGGCTGGGCTTCGAGCTCGGCGGCGAGGTGGCTGCCGAGGGCGATGGTCTGACCGCGATAGAAGCGGACGGCGTCCACCACCTGCTCCAGAGGTTCGGCCACCACATACTTCTTGCCGTCCACGAGGGTGATCACGGTGTCCGGCGTGCTGTCGATGCGCTCGATGAGCTCGGAGTTCAGAGCGAACACCGACCCCGAGTGTCGCGTGAGCATGATCATGGTGGCGCCATCCTTGTGCCGGGTAACGAGGCCCATCCGTGGTCCTCAGTGAGACAGTTCGGCCGGTCCGGCCCGCACCTGAGGTGAACGGGCGGGCCGGACCGGCCGAAACGGGGTGACGTGCGCTCTCGGGACGTCAGCGCTTGATGTTGACGAGGTCCTCGAGGACCTGGTCGGAGGTGGTGATGACGCGCGAGTTCGCCTGGAATCCGCGCTGGGCGAGGATCAGGTTGGTGAACTCCGCGGCCAGGTCGACGTTGGACATCTCGAGGGCGCCGCCGGTGATGGTGCCGCGCTGGCCCTCGCCCGCCACGCCCAGCTGGACCGCGCCGGAGTTGGCGGACTCGCGGAAGGAGGTCTCGCCGACCTTCTCCAGGCCCATCGGGTTGTCGAAGTCGGCGACGGCCAGCTGGCCCATCTCGCGCTGCACTCCGTCGTCGAAGACGCCACGGATCTTGCCGTCGGAGCCGATGCTGTAGGACGTCAACTCGACACCCACCGGCACCGCTGGGACAGCGTTGGCCGGGTCGAGGCTCATGTCGATGAGTCCGCCGGTCGGGTTGCCCGCCGCGTCGAGCAGGTAGCCCTGGACATAGTTGCCGGTCGGGCTGACCAGGTTGCCGCCCTCGTCGAAGGTGAAGGCTCCGGCGCGGGTGTAGAGGTTCTCGTTGCCCTTGCGGGTCACGAAGAAGCCATCACCTTGCAGCATGACGTCGGTGAGGCGGCCGGTGGTCTGCGTGGACCCCTGCAGGAAGTTGGTGGCCGTTGCGGCGAGCTGGACGCCGAGACCGATCTGGATCGGGTTGGAGCCACCTCGGTCGGGGGTGGAGCCGCTGGCGCCGGTCAGCATCTGGCTGAGGGTGTCCTGGAAGATCGTGCTGCTGGACTTGTAGCCGATGGTGTTGGCGTTGGCGATGTTGTTGCCGGTGACGTCGAGCATGGTCTGGTGGACCCGCAGGCCGCTGATGCCGGCGAAGAGCGAACGAAGCATGGTGTGTTTCTCCTTGGAAGGACCCGGGTCACCGGGTCTGTCGGGACGTGGTGGGGAGCCGCCAGGCTCAGGGGGTGGTGGTCGGGGTGACGACGGACTGGACGATGCCGATCGGCACCTTGGTGCCGTCGACGTCGAGGACGGGGCCGGTGGTCTCGAAGTTGACGCCCGAGACCGTGCCGGTCTGCGTGTCGCCGTTGTCGTCGAGCCAGGTGACCGTCTTGCCTACGAGCCCGGCCGCGCCGAAAGCGACCTGCGAGGCCAGGACGGCGGCGGTCTGGTCCGCGACGTCCTGCATCTTCTCCAGGGCCGTGAACTGGGCGTTCTGGGAGAGGAACTCGCTCGGGTCGGCGGGGTTCAACGGGTCCTGGTAGCGCAGCTGCGCGACCATGAGCTGCAAGAACATGTCCTTGTCAGCACTGCTGGTGGTCGTGGATGCCGGCGACAGTCCATAGGGATTGGTCGCCGTCGTCGTCGTCACGGCCTCGGTGGCCGGGATGGACACGGGGTCCTCCTTAGACGGTCACGTCCACACCCGTGCTCCGGGTGCGTGGGGTGACCACTGGGTCGGGACGGAGCGGGATGCTGCCGTCTGTCGAGCCGTCCCTGGCGGTGGAACCCGCACGCGTCCCTGCATGCTGGTCGCTGTTGGCGCCCGCGCCGTTGCCGGCGGGCTGCCCGTTGAGGCCGTCCTGGCCCGTGAAACGCCCCTGGCCCTGCTGCCCGGAAGCGGAGGAGTCCTGGCCGAAAGACCACGCCGTGGCGCGGCTGGTCTCCGCGCCGGAGAGGTCGCGTACGACGACGCGCACATCGGTGGCCCCGACCGCCTCGAGCAGGCGGCGGAGCTCGGGAGCGCCCTCGACGAGGGTGTGGCGGGCGCTCTCCGAAGCGGCCAGGCGCACAGACACCTGGCCGTCCTTGACCGACAGCGACACCCGCACCTGTCCGAGCGACTCGGGGTTGAGGGTGATCGTCACGCGGTGGAGCCCGTTGCCGGCCTGGAACATCCGCACCGTCTCGGTGGCCACCTGGACCACCGGGGCGGCGGCCTGGGCGGTGGTCGCCGGCGTCGTCGCGGTCGCCGCGGCGACGGCGGGGGTCGGCGTCACGGAGGTGACGGCGATCGTCGGGCTGGTCGCGGTCGGGTCGGCCGCCGTCGCGACGGCTGGATCGGCGGCGCGCGGGGTCGAGTGCGTCACGCCGGAAGCGGGGGAGGCGGCCGTCCCGGCCCGGGCCTGCGCGCCCCGGTCCGGAAGGCCGTCACCGCCGGGCCCGTCCTGGACGGACGGGCCGGCCACCGGAGACGTGTCGACCCTCGGGATGGTCGAACCCGTCGCCGGGTCGTCGGTGGTGCTGGGAGTGTTCTGCTGGTCCGCGACCCCGGGCTCCGCGGTGACGGTCGCGGCAGCCACGGTCGTGCTCACGGTGGCCTGCGGGAGGGTCACGTCGGACCCAGGTGCCGGCGCGATGGCTCCGGGGTCCGACGCAGATTGGGGGACCGCCACGGACGCAGCGGTCGAGGTGGCCGTCGCGGCCAGGCCGCCGAGACCGCCGACACCGCCGATGGCGAGGTCGGCCAGGGTGGGGGCACCGGTGCCCGACGCAGTCGGGATCGATGCTCCTTGGGTCAGGTCCGGCGCGACGAGGCCGGCAGCGACCAGGCCGGCCAGCAGGGCGGCATCGGCGGAGGGGTCGAGGACGGTGCCGGGGTCCTCGGCGCCGTCGTCGGAGGCGTCGGTCGCCGGCTGGCCGGGGAGTGCCGCGCCGGGTGCTCCGGGCGTCGCGCCCTGGGGCAGCAGGGCCGTGAGCAGGGCGTCGATGGCCGCCGCGAAACCGCCGTCGCCGGCCTGGCTGCCGGCACCACCGGCTGTGCCGGCGGCCGGGCCGGCCGCGGGGCCTGCGGCGATGCCGCCGAGGGGAGCGAGGCTCATGCTGATCCTCCGATCATGGCCATCACTGAGCGGACGTAGTTCTGGGTCTCGGGGTAGGGCGGGATGCCGTCGTACTTGAGGACGGCCCCGGGCCCGGCGTTGTAGGCGGCCAGGGCGAGCTGGGTGCTGCCGAACTGGTCGAGCAGGTTGCTGAGCAGGTGGGCGGCGCCGTTGACGGCCTGGGTGGGGTCGAAGCTGTTGGTGACGCCGAGGCCGCGAGCGGTGGCGGGCATCAGCTGCATCAGCCCTTGGGCGCCGGCGGAGCTCACCGCGGCCGCGTTGTAGCCGGACTCCTGCTTCGCCACGGCGGACAGCAGCAGCGGCGAGACGCCATAGGCGGCACCGGCCTGGTTGAACAGCTTGGCGTAGGGGGTGGAGCTGTCGACGGCCGCCGTCCGACCGGACACGGCGGTGGACTCGGGCACCATCCGGCGGATCGCGGTCGGCGTCTCATAGACGGGGGCGATGCGCACCGACAGGCCCGGACGTGGCGCCTCGATCATCTGGCCGTCGCCGATATAGATCCCTACGTGGTGCACCGGAGACCCGAAGGCGAGCACGTCGCCGGGCTTGGCGTCGGCCATGGAGGCGACCTTGGTGCCGACCGTCGCCTGGTCGCGCGAGACGCGAGGCAGGTCGATGCCGAGGTCCTTGTAGACGAGCTGGACGAGGCCGGAGCAGTCCAGCCCCTTCTTGGGGTCGGTGCCGCCCCACACATAGGGGATGCCGAGGTACTTGCGCGCGTCGGCGACGACGTCGGCGCCGGTGACGCCGCCGGACGTGGTCGTCGTGGTGGTGGTCGTC
>JAGQUE010000242.1 GCA_020438665.1 Nocardioidaceae bacterium
GAAGCGGCCCCAGACGACTGGCACGTGTCATGGGATCGAGGGGCGAATGGGTACCGCCTCCTGACGGATGCCGAGTGGCAGGTCGCCTGCCGGGCAGGCTCCACCGGCCCTCGATACGGCGCTCTCGACGACATCGCCTGGTACGCGGGCAACTCGCGCGGGTCGCTGCGACCTGTGCGGCAGAAGCAGCCCAATGCGTGGGGGCTGTCCGACACCCTGGGTGGGGTGTGGGAGTGGTGCTGGGACCACTACGACGTCGACGCCTACGGGTCGTACCGCATCATCAGGGGAGGCGGCTGGAGCGACCCGCACTGGAGCTGTCGAGTCGGCGTCCGGCGGAAGACAAGTCCCCAGGCTGCACTCGATGACCTGGGTCTCCGCCTGGCCCGATCACTCACCGCCAGAGGCGGCGCCTGGGCTGGCTGAGCCCCGTGAGGCTGGTGCACCCTCTCGTGGGCTCGTGCGCGTTCAGGCCAGCTCCCGAAATGAGTGAAGCCCCAGGTCATCCCGGGGCTACTCACGTGCGCGAGGGGGGAGTTGAACCGTAGGACCACAACGCTCGATCACGCCTGACCACCGTCCTGAGCGTGAATCCGACGTCCCGTTGCCTCCGATTGTCTCCCGTTGCCTCGGGGGCGTGCTCCCTAGGGGCGCACCAGCCGATGTTCAGTTGCTCCGGCAGCAGACTGCCAGCAGCACACGCTAGCCCTGATTCTTCGGAGGTGCCTCAGGAACCGCGACGACGATCCCCTCGTCTGAAGGTCGGTCACGTTCAGATCTCGATCACATTGTCGCGATCCGCCAACCTCGACCGGGGTTCACCGTGACCGCCCCCTGACGGACCGCCGCGCTCATGACGCCGGAGATTGGTCCAAGGCGCCATGGACCCGTTGGAGGACCTCACGCAGTAGTGCCAGCCTATCCGTTGCATCGCCAACGCGTGTTGGACTCGTCAACCTCCGCGCCTGTCTACTCGAAGGAGACCAGCACCACCTTCGACGAGAGAGTTCCACCATGACCACGCAGACTTTTTGCATCGCCGCCATCCCCGCCGACGGAGTGGGGGTGGAGGTCGTCGCTGCCGGCCGCACCCTCCTTGACGCCCTCGCCGAGCACTCCAACGGCCGCTTCGCCTTCGACTGGCAGGAGTTCCCTTGGGGGTCCGACTTTTACGCCAAGCACGGCAGGATGATGGACGATGACGGCCTCGAGCAGCTCAAGGACTTCGACGCCATCTACTTCGGTGCCGTCGGTTGGCCCACGGTCCCGGACCACATCAGCCTGTGGGGACTGCGCCTGAAGATCTGCCAGAGCTTCGACCAGTGGGCCAACGTCCGCCCCGTGGAGTTCCTCCCCGGCATTGAGAGTCCGCTGCGCAAGGCCGACGACATCGAGCTGAACTGGGTCGTGGTCAGGGAGAACTCTGAAGGCGAGTACGCCGGACTCGGCGGCCGCAACCTCGCGGGCCGCGGCCCGGGCGGGGAGGTCGCGGTGCAGTCGGCGCTGTTCACGGAGGTCGGGTGTGAACGAATAATGCGATACGCATTCGACCTGGCCCGCATCCGGACCCGCAAGAAGGTCTCCAGCGTGACCAAGAGCAACGCGCAGCAATACGGCATGGTGCTGTGGGACGACGTCTTCAAGCGGGTTTCCGCCGACTACCCCGACGTGGAAACCGAGAGCGTCCTGGTCGACGCCATGGCCGCGAAGTTCGTTCTTCACCCCGAGGACCTCTCCGTCGTGGTCGCGTCGAACCTCAACGCCGACATCCTCAGCGACCTCGGGAGTGCGCTCGCCGGCAGCCTCGGGCTCGCGGCCAGCGCCAACTTCAACCCCGAGCGCAGGTTCCCCTCGATGTTCGAGCCCGTGCACGGCTCCGCCCCGGATATCGCCGGCCAGGGTGTGTGCAACCCGCTCGGTGCCATTGGCAGCGCGGCCCTCATGCTCGAGCACTTCGGCCTTTCCGACGAAGCGAAGGCCGTCCACCGGGCAATCGAGGCCACCACGGGTCAGGGGGTGCGTACCCGCGACGTCGGCGGCACCGCGACGACGGAGGAAGTGACCCAGGCGGTGATTGCAAACCTTCTCGTCTGACAAGAAGGAGCTCCAGTGGGCCAAACGACATGCCGGACGAGTTCTGCAAGCTCCCGGATGCATGCAAGCCAATCCCGGTGGCGTACCGGCACGCTGACTCGAGAGCTTCAGGGGACCGATCCCACGAGTTTGACGACCGGACGGGTCGTTTGACACCGAGCCACGCCTCGCTGCTGACCCTCTCATTGCGAACGGCGCCGAAATGAGTCTCGTGCCATGCCACGGCTGGGATGAAAGCTCCCCAATCCGTGGAAGCGCACGCGCATTGCGAGACGGGGGTACGCCGGGGGTACAGCGCTCTCAGGCGGCCGCGGAGTCAAGAGGTCGGGGGCGAACCGCGTGAGCGTGTACGCCCGGGGTACGCGCTTGCGTTCCCCGACGTCGCCGTGGTGGGGCGCACGATCCATGCGATGAGGTTGGTACCGAGTACGCCAAGGCGTTAGCGGCGGCGGGGCGTGAGTAGTCGCCTCATCGCTGGAGCCGTGTGAAGGCTTGCGTCAGCGGAACAATTTGCCAGTCGAGCGGGCGCACGTGTTAGCCCTCGCGGTCAGCCCCAAGCGGATCGAATCAGTGCAGCCGCACGAGGCCCTTGACCACTGCCTGGCTCCGAACCGCGTCATAGACAGCGGTGATGTCCTCGAGCGGGAATTCGCTACCGCGTTGTAGCCAAACCGTCGGGTCGAGTCTTCCTTCTTGCGCCCAGGTCACCGTCTGGTCATGCGCTTCCGATTCGTCATAGCCCTCGTTGTAGAACTCGAAGCTCCCGCGCGCACGCGAGAGGTCGACCTCGAGACGTCCCCACTCGTGCAGTCCGTAGATGCCCAGAGTTCCTCCGGTAGCCAAGTGGGGCAGGCACGAGTTGACGGATCTGCTCGTGCCGATCGTGTCGAGCACAATGTCGAAGGCGCGATCCGCATGCGACGCCGGAGGGGCGTAGTAGTCCACGTACTCGTCCACTTCGACGGCTTCGCCCAGTCCTTGGCGAGAAGGGGTGCCGACCAGCACCACCGTGCGAGCGTCGAGCAGCCGTGCCATGCGTGCCAACGACAGTCCGGTTCCCCCCGACCCTACGACGAGGACCCGGGCGCGGTCGAGGCCACCGATCCGCGTCACGTAGCTCAGCGTCTCCCGCCAGTTGACGAACAAGCAGGCCGTGACAGGGTCGATGTCAGACGGAACCGCGCGCTGCGCGCGGAAATCGGCCGTGTCGGACGTCGGCAAGCCGTCCTCGATCATGGCCTGGTGGTCGTGGGCAACTCCGGAGGTCGCGAAGCCGCCCCAGGCGACCTCGCAGCTTTGCGTCGGCAGGGCCGCTGCTCGGGTGACCACGTCGCCGAGCTGGAGGTGCCGAACTCTGGGACCGAGCTCGACGATGCGGCCGACGCTCTCGTGCCCGATGATGGCCGGGTATCGCACGGGGAACGCGAACGTCCCATTGATGACGGCCAGGTCGGTGCCGCGACACGTGGTCCCGAAAAGCATCTTGCAACGCACCTGGTAGTCGCCGAGCGCGGGCTCGTGAAAGGTCCGGACCTCGAGTCGACCGGGCTCGACCACGACTGCCGCGCGGAAGGTGTGGGGCTTCACGCCATCGCTCCCGGCCCCGGGTACGGCATGCCGAAGGGAAGGATCGGCGGTTCGTCGAATGGGCGGTAGGGGACAGTGGCCGCCACCTCCGCCAGGCGCTGTAGAAGGACCGGGTGGAGCGGTCCGGCCTCAACGAGATCCGCGCACTCGGTGATCTCCGAAGGGCTCCGCGCGCCCACGACGACCGAGGAGACGACCGGGTTCGAGATGACGAAGCGCAAGGCCGCCTCGCGCACGGAGATGCCGACATCGTCCAACAGGCGGTACAGCGCGATGAACTGAGCACGACGGGCAGCACTGAGCCACCAGGGTCCATCGGCCACCTCCCGGTCCCAGCGGCGGGCCAGCGCACCCTGCTGGAAGGGCGCACCAATGACCACGCCCATGCCTGCGGCGGCGGCCGCAGGCAGCAGCTCGCGCTCGGCCTCGCGCCAGAGCAAGCTGTAGTTGAACGCGGTGAGCACCACGTCGAAAAGCCCCGTCCGACACAGGTGCGCCAGGTAGTACGCCGTGGTCCCTCCGAGACCGGTGAAGCGAATCTTTCCCTCGGTCTTGAGCTGATCCACCACGCCGAGCACCGGTCCGTCGAGGGGCACCGTCGACCTCCACCACGGCACCTGCGCAGGGCGGTCGGGCTCGTGGAGCATCAAGATGTCGATCTGGTCGATGCGGAGTCTTCGCAGGCTCCGCTCGACGCTGGCGCGCAGCTCTCCGGGATCCTGTGCACGCCGCGGGTCGTCAGCCGCACCCAGCTTCGTGGACAGGACAACGGGCCCTGGGTGGCCAGAGAGGCTGGCGCCGATGACTCGTTCGCTGTCGCCGTAGGCCGGCGCGGTGTCGATGTACGTGATTCCGGCAGCCAGCGCCGCGGCGATGGTCGCTCGCGACCGATCCGCTGTGTCGGCGTCGGCCGCCAGGAACAGCCCGCCCAATCCCAGCTCGCTGACTGGCAGGCCGGTGCGACCGAGGACGCGGGTCCTCATCATGGGGCTCCTGTCGTGGTGGCTGGAATGCAAGCGTCGGTCGTGGCACGCGCTGCGATGCGAGCGTCGGCGCCGGACCACGGGTCAACCCTTGACGGCTCCGGCCGACATGCCCGCGATCACCTGCTTCTGGAAGACCGCATAGATGATCAGCTGGGGAATCAAGATGATGGTCGCGGCTGCCATCATTCCGCCGTAGTCGACGTTGTACTGCCCCTGAAACTGCGAGACGGCCAGGGACACGGTCGTCATGCGCGGACCGGCGAGGATGGATGCGAACGGGAACTCGTTGAACACATAGATCACGTTGAAGATCAGCACCGTGGCGATCACCGGTCGCATCATCGGCACGACGATCTGCGTGAAAAGCCGGAACAACCCGGCGCCATCGATGATGGCCGCCTCCTCGATCTCGGAGGGGAAGTCGCGCAGGAATCCGGTGAAGAGCAAGGTGTTGAACGGGATCGAGACCGCGACGTACGGGATGATCAGTGCAGCGAACGTGCCGTAGACGCCGAACAGGATGTCGAGCCGGTAGATGGGGAAGAGCAGGATGTAGACGGGGATCGCAAGACCGGCAAGCAGGTAGTAACGGAGGCTTGACTGCACGCGGCGACGTCGGAACATCATGCGCGTCAGTGCGAACGATGACATCAGTGAGATGGCTGTCCCGATCACGACCGAGGTCAGCGCGAGGACGAGCGTGTTCGCGTACATCTGGACCAACGGGAGGGACCTGAACGTCTTGGCGTAGTTGTCCAGGCTCAGGTTGTCGAACGAGAACGGGTTCCTGAGGATCTCGCTGCTCGGCTGGAACGAGAGCAGGACGATCCAGAGGATCGGCAGTGCAATCAGGAAGGTGACGAGGTAGGCGCCGATGCCGGCGATCATGGCGCCACGCCCTCGCCGACCGCTACGGCTTCGACGGCGTGAGCTGCCGGTCCATGCCCCGGAAGACGGCTTGGAGTCCACGGCGGTCATGCGGTGCGCCCCCTCTCTCGGGAAAGCAGGAGGTAACCGACTGAGAAGACCGCGCCGAGGACGGTGATGATCACCGCTATGGCCATTCCCGGGCCGTACTGCAGGTTGGTGAAGGTGACGAAGTACATGTAGCTGACGAGGACCTCGGAGCGGTGCACCGGACCACCGCTGGTCAGCATGTACACGAGCTCGAAGATCTTGAACACGTTCGTGATCATCAGGACCGTGACGATGGCAAAGGTTTCACGCATCATCGGCACCGTGACATAGCGCAGTTGCTGGGTCATGGATGCGCCGTCGAGCTGACTGGCCTCCAAGACGTCCGAGGGGACCTGCTGCAGCCCTGCATAGAAGATAGTCATTGCGAAGCCGATACTCATCCAGATGAACACCACGGCCACGGCATAGGGCGTCAGGTGGTTGCCTCCGATCCATTGGTATCCGGGCAGCCCTAGCTCCTCCAGCGACCGGTTGATGAGACCGAGCTTCGGATCCAGGATGAACACCCAGATCAGTCCGACCAGGATGGGGGCGATGATCGCGGGCGCGAAGACCAAGGACCTCAGCAGGCCGGCCCCTCTGACCTTGACGCGCAGCAGCAGCGCCAATCCGAACGAGGCAGGCACGAGAATGACGACCCCGATCACCAGGATCACCAAGGTGTTGCGCAAGGCAACCCAGAAGAACTGGTCGTCGCTCAGTTGACGGTAGTTCTCCAGCCCCACGAACGTCGTGTCACCGAACCCGCTGAAGTTGGTGAAGCTGTAGCCCAGCGAGTAGAGCACCGGATAGACGACGAACACCGAGAAGACGATGACCGAGGGTGCCAACATCAGTGCCAGCTTCCACTTCGCACTAAGCCATCCCATGCCTTTCTCCCTCCTCTCCTGCCATGGCGCTCACCGGCGTGCACGGCCCGCCCGCGGCTTGGTCCCGATTGCCGCGGGCGGGCGCACGCTCAGTTGTTCTCGAGCGCCTGTTGCACGAGGTCCAAGGCCTTCTCAGGAGGCAGCTGCTTCTGGATCACGCCGTAGATGCTGTCGTACATCGCGTTGGCGACCGGTTCCTCGACCTGAAGGTCCGGCTGGGCGGGAGGGCTCGGAAGCTTCTGAGCGACGTCGATGACGGACTGGAACACCGTGGACTCGGCCGGGATGTCGGGATCGTAGGTGGTGACAGGCGGCTGCCCGTTGTCCACCAGGATCTGCTGTCCCTCGTCGCTGTAGTAGAAGTCGAGGAACTTCTTCACCGCCTCGAGCTTTGCGTCGTCCTCTCCCACCTTCGAGCTCACCGCGAACGGAGCGGACGGCACATTCATCACGATCTCCTGCTCACCGACACCGTCGCTGTAGGTCGGCCCCTCCCAGAAGCCGACGTCCTTCGCGATCGGGAAGTCTTGGAGGTAGGAGGACAACCAGACGCCACCGTCGAGGAAGGCGGCCTCACCGTTGGCGAAGGCATCGACCGCTTGCTGGAAGGTCTGGGTAGCGGTGTTGGAGGGGAACGCCCCGGCGTCGGCGAGCTGTTCGATGTGCTCGTAGAGACGCAGGAAATCGGGGTTGGAGTACTTTTCATCCCCGGAAAGGATCGCTTCGTACTTGTCCTGCCACCCGAAGCGGACGAGGTCGGTGAGGAATGCCCAGACGCTGAAGGAGGACTGGCTGGCGCCCTGGGAGATCGCCGTCACGCCGTTTTGGCTGAGCTTCTGCGATGCTGCCAGCAGGTCGTCGAAGGTCTTCGGCACGGCGATACCGTTCTCGTCCAGGATCGCCTTGTTGTAGAAGTAGCCGGTGATGAGGGCCTGGTACGGCAGACCGTACTGGACGTCTCCTTCCTGAAAGTTGGAGAGAGAGGTTTCGCTGAACCTGTCAGTCATGTCCAGCTCGTCCATGATGGGCGCCAGGTCCAGCAAATGCCCGTCCTGGTTCATCTGCTTGGCCGTGGAGTTGTAGACCCAGAACACGTCGGGAAGGGTGCCGCTCTGGGCCGCTACCGTGAGCTTCTGCAGGTGCTGGGCCTGCGGCTCTCCGCTGACGTCGATCTTGATGTCCGGGTTGGCGGTCTCGAACGCCTGGATGAGGTTCCACGTGGCCGGGTCTGACAGCTCGACGTTCTCGTTCTGCATCGACAACGAGATCGTCGTCTTGCCGTCCGAGCTCGTGTCCCCGCTCTCGCCGAAGCCGCCGGAGCAGCCGGCAAGAACGGCGGTCGCGACGGTCATGGCCGTCAACAGGGCCAGTGGCCTCGTCGCCGCGGCGCGATAGGTGATCAGTTTCATACAGCACTCCTGTTGGGATGCGGAAGCGATCCTGCCCTCCCGGCCACTTCCCTGGCGTCCGGGCTCCATGCGTGAGGATGGGACCGCCGCAGGGACTGCGGCCTCACGACATTGCGGTTAGCGAATCGTTTGCGCGAAACGTTTGTGTTACCGTAAGCGGTGGTCGTCGACCGCGTCAAGAGGGCTCTGGGAAAACGTTTCGATGATGCCCGGAGCGCCGGCTAGGAGGTAGGCATGGCAACGATCGTCGACGTCGCACGAATCGCCGGGGTGTCGGTGTCCACCGTCTCGCACGTGGTGAACGGCACCCGCAACGTCAGCGACAAGACGCGTGAGCGCGTGCTGCAGGCGATTGCCCAGGCGAACTACCGCCAGGACCGCGTTGCTCGCGCGCTGCGGCGCGCACGAACTGACACGCTGGGTTTGCTCTTGAGCGATGCTGGCAACGCAGTGCTGGACGAGATGGTGCTCGGCGTCGAGCAGGAGGCACGCAAGCACGGGATGACAGTCCTTGTTGCCCATGCAGAGGACGACCCTGACCTGGAGCTCGCGGCGGTCCAGACGTTCTGCAATCAGCGCGTCGACGGTCTGGTCATCACTCCGGTCGCTCGCTCTCGTCCCGAGGTCGCCGAGCTGCTGGCAGAGACCCACACGCCCTTCGTCGTCATCGACCGCCCTTCGCCGCTCGCGGTCGACCAGGTGAGCGTGGAGAATGTCGAGCCGATGAAGACCATGGTCCGGCACCTCAGGGAACTCGGCCACAGCAGGATCGGCTTTGTCAGTAGAGGGGCCCTGGTCAGTAGCCTCGAGGAGCGTTTCGACGGGTACGTCGCCGGCATGGAGGAGGTCGGCCTGGACGTCGAGCCTCACTTCGTGGTTCGCCAGGAGTCACCGGCCTCGACCCGCCGGGCCGTCGCCCACCTGTTGGGCGGGTCAGATCGCCCGACAGCCGTGCTGGCCGCCAATCAGATGGCGGCGGCGCATGTGCTCGAGGCGTGCCAGCAGCTACAGCTCGACGTACCCCGCCACCTGTCCATAGCCATGTTCGACACCTTCCCGTTCGCCGAGATCTTCAAGCCGCAGATCACCTCGGTCGCGCAGCCGACCATGAAGATCGGGCGCGAGGGGGTCAAGCTCGTCCGACGCCGCATCAACAAGCCTGACTCCGCGCCTCGATCGCTACGGCTGAAGCCCACAGTGGTCTACCGGTCTTCCACTGCGCCGTGGCCGTGAGCGCGACAGCGTCGCGCTCAGGTCGAGCACGAGTTGCTCATGCGAGTGAGCCGTAACGGGCGGCTCGGAAAGTGGCGGAACCGTTAGCTCCGTACAAGGCGAACTCCCCGCCGTCGAGGTCGTAGCCACGGGTGGTGAGGGCGACGTCGTTGAGGTAGGTGACGATGGCGGAGCCGTCCACGACGATGCGTACGGTGAGCTTGCCGTCGGCCGGCAGGAGCGGGCGTTCGAGCTCGTGATCGGGAGCGCTGACGTAGCTGCGGTCGCTGTCCTGGTCGAACGGGACGTCGATGCGGTGCGGACGCCGGTCGAACACCACTCGGCCTCTGTCCACCTCGATCCGAAGCAGGTAGGCGGCGTCGAAGTTGGGGCCGGCGTGGATTGCGACCCCGAACTCCTCGGCCGTGGCATCGAGGTCGACGGTGACCTCGAACATCGATAGGTCGGTAGTAGCGCCTGCGCTGGCCCAGCCGAACGCGCCGCCGACAAGCCGAGCGATGTCGCCGTCCACCTTCCAGTCGCCGAGCTGGGGACGGACCTGCGCTGGTGACGCGCCGAACCTCTCCAGGAAGCCGGGAAGCGGGTGCGCACCGAGCGTGCCGTCGGTGCGGCCACGGAGCTCTTGGGCGACCAGGTCGCCACCCCACTGCCGGTGTCCGGTGTCGGCGTCTTGGGACCGGGTCGCCAGCCAGCCGACGAGGACGCGTCGCTCGGCGTCGCCGATCGTGTTCATCGCGTAGACGTCGTTGGTCTCGAGCGCGTCGTGGGTCGGACGCACGAACGTCCCGTCCGGGCCGATGATCCGGTGTCGTGTCTGGAACCGGTCGGAGTAAGTGGAGTACACCAGGTAGCGGTGACCCTGGAGCTCGAACACTTCGACGCACTCCGGCGCCTGGGTGATGCCCGGGTTCAGGAACGGCTCGCGGACCTTCCAATTGACCAGGTCCGTCGACGTGGCCTGGCCGACGACGCCACGGCGGTCGAAGGGGCCCTCCGGGACGCGGGCGCACAGCAGCATTCGCCACAGCTCCCCGTCCCGATATACGTAGGGGTCGCGCCAGTCGTGGCGCTCGTACCAGGTGGGGTCGGCCTCGAGCACGAAGACCTCGTCTTTGGTCCAGACGTCAAGGTCCTTGCTCGTCGCCCGGAGCACCACCTGCTCGGCGTCCCCGTGCCGGCTGCGAGCAGGGTTGATGCCGCAGTAGAAGGCGACATACGTGCCGTCGTCGCCGCGCACGACTGACCCGGCACCGGCCAGCAGGTCTGGCTCCTTGTCGTTGCCGCGGCGGATCGCAAGCGGGTGCTCGCGAAAGCTGAGGAAGTCCTGGGTAGAGATATGCGCCCAGTCCAACCCCTTCAGGATGCCGGGTCCGCCCAGGTCGTGCTTGCTGAGGAAGGTGTAGAAGAGGTGAAAGGTGCCGTCCACCTCGATGGGCATGACGTCGCCGAACCAACCGTCGTGCGGACGGTACAGCTGGGTTTCTTGTGGCATCTGCGTTCCTTTGGCTGGGGATGTTCTCTGGGCATCGTGCTTGAGCGTCGCGAGCCGGTTCAGTGGAACCGACGCCGCAGGTCTTGGGCGTGGGCCCGGTTGCCCTCTTCTTGCTGCGCCGCGCGCGCCGTGGCCTCGTCGATGCGCCGGGCATAGCTCTCCTCGTGACGTCCCAACCGTGCTGCCCTCGCGGCCCGCTGCGCCTCGACCTCGTCAGCCAGGGATGCCGGCGCGCCGGATGCCCGGACCGGCGCGGAGATCTGGGGCCGCAGCGGGAGTCGCTCACCGACGGGAGCGATCGTGAGCGCGGCGGGGGCCCCGACCTGATACCAGTAGGCGGTTGATGCCCAGTCGTCGGAGAGGTGGTTCGGGTGGCCGTGCTCGATGGTGACGCGGATCCGCTGAGCGAAGCGAATGGGGTCGACCACGTGGAACCGATAGCTCACCGCGTAGCCCGGGACGTCACCCTCGTGAACGATGGCACCGTGGTAGGCGTACGCCTGCCGTTGCATGCCCCAGGCGTGGTTGAAGTAGTCCTCGGTGCCGGTGCCGTGCAGGCTGGGCGGCCAGGTGTCGTCGTCGATGAAGATCATCTCGTCGCCCTCCCCCCACCAGCTCCCCTGCCGGTGCGTCACCGAGAGGTTGCACCCGACGTAGTGCCCCTGGCCCGCGACGTCGAGGATGGTGTGGTTCCCCTCGTCCGAGAGATGAGCGACGTTGGTCTCGGGACTGTTCACCTGGAGGTCGGGTCCCCATCCGGAGTCGGGAGCAGACCTCCTCCACGACGCGTGGAGGTAGCCGATGTCGTCGGGGATGGGCTCTCGCAATAGCTCGTAGTCGACGTGGAAGTACTGCGCGTAGGGCAAATCGTTCTCGTTGAGGACCTCGATGCGGAGCCGCTCACGGAAGGGCATCGGCAGGTAGGAGTTGAGCGAGGCGCTGCCGCCGAAGCGGAGCGCTTCCTCGGGTTTGGCCGTCACGGTGAAGAAGGCGGACTCGTAGTTCGCGGGCATCGAGTTGCCGACCCCGAAGAAGTCGCCGAGCGGGACGAGGACCGAGGGCGCCGGGGCGTCGTCGTAGGTGACGCGCAGCACGACCTTGCGGTAGTAGTCCGGGTCGGCTTCCTCCCAGGTGATGCCGAGGGCGTTGGCGATCTCGTTGACCGGAGCCACGCCCGCTGACTCTCAGGGATCGACCAGCGCTGGTCCGAGTGTCCGCCGACAGAACTGGGTCATCCACAGGTGGGTCACGACTCCGGGGCCTTCGAGGTCTGCCAGCACCCGCGTCTCGCTAGGACCGATCACCCAGTAGTCCTGGTTGCGGCCTCGTTGGTCCCAACTCGAGACCCGTCCCGACCGGCGGTCGCGGACGCGGCAGAGGCTCAGGTATCCGTCGTCGAGTGCCATGAGGCCGGCTCCCTTATCCCTTAGGCCGCTGATTCCAGTCATGCTGGGAAACGTTTGCGCGAAACGTTTGCGTCTGTCACGCTATTGACCGGCCCTTTCGCATGTCAAGGGGTCATAGGACCGCGCAAGAACCCAACCCGCAGACCGTGCCCGAGGAGGGACGCCGCCGTGAGCGAACTGGACGCCGGAGTCCTCGGTGATGTCGTCCGGCTGCGTCGGGGACGTCGTACCGGACGACTCTCGAGCTGGGACCAGTCCGGACGCAATCAGGACTGCTGGATGGTAGGCGCTGGGGACGAGGTTACGCTCGCCGACCTCGAGGGCCCGGGCCGGCTCACGCACATCTGGATGACCCAGGCGTCCAAGGTCGTGCTCGGCCCCTCGATGGTGAAGCCAGACCTGGCCGGGGTGGGCAACCTCGGCGTCGAACCGGTCATGGGCATCCACTGGGAGCTGATGGACCCGGACTTCTATCGCAAGATTCTCCTGAAGATCTACTGGGACGACCAACCGACGCCCAGTGTCCTCGCGCCGATCGGGGACTTCTTCGGCCTGATGAACTCACTCACCGGGAACCTCGAGTCCCTGCCCCTCTCTGTCGTGGCCGAAGACACCCAGGTGCATCGTTTCGGAGGGGCCGCCGCCCTGAGCAGCTTCTTCCAGATGCCGTTCAACCGACGAGCTCGTGTGGTCCTCGAGAACCAGTCCGACCGCCCGTACGTGCAGTACTTCTACATCGACTACGAGCTGCATGACCGACCGTTCCCCGAGGACGTCGCCTACTTCCACGCCCATTGGCGCCGGTCCGCGCCTACGCCCGGCTGGGCGCCCCACCTCCAGGTCAACAGTCCCGAAACCAACGTCCCGAACCTCACGGGCGACGGGAACTACGTGGTACTGGACGTCGAGGGCGAGGGTCACTATGTCGGCTGCGTACTCGCCGTCGTGCATCATCAGGGCACCTATCCAGGCGAGGGCGACGACATGATCTTCGTCGACGGCGAGACCTGGCCTCCGAGGTATCACGGCACCGGCCTGGAGGACTACTTCGGTCACGCCTGGCAGATGCAGCACCGTCAGGGCTGGCACGGCGGATCCATCGTTCACTCGGACGACGTTCCGGGCTTCCAGCACAGCTACCGCTTCCACCTCACAGATCCGATCCGCTTCTCACAGTCGGTCCGCGTCACGATCGAGCACGGCCACGCCAACCACCTCGCAGACGACTGGTCCTCGGTTGCCTACTGGTACCAGGCCCTTCCGTCACCGGCCCTGACCATCGCCGACCTGCCCGACCGACTGCCTCCACGGCCGACGCTGGCTGCTCCCCACTACCAGGCTCCGGACACCGAGGCGCTGCGCAGGGCCACTCGTGCGCGGGACAAGCGGATGGCGACCTACCTGCAGAACAGAGAAGACCTCATCCGTCAGCGCGTCGCGGACACTCGCAACTGGGAGCTCGCGAACCGCGACCAGGCCCAACGACAGCGCAGCATGCTCCCCATCGTCGAGGCCAAGCAAAGCCCGGAGGCAACGGCACCGTGAAGTACGTCAAACTGGGACGTTCGGGACTCATCATCAGTCGCATGGCGTTGGGCACGATGAACTTCGGGGCAGGCACAGACCGTGCGGAGTCCTTCCGGATGATGGAACATGCCCACGAGGCGGGCATCAATTTCTTCGACACCGGCATCCGCTACGGCGGGGAGGGCGAGTACGGCTTCGGGGCCACCGAAGAGATCATCGGTGACTGGTTCGCACAGGGAGGCGGTCGCCGCGAGAGAACCGTGCTGTCCACCAAGGTCTTCCAGGCGACCGACAGCTGGCCCAACAACGAAGGCCTGTCGGCCCTCAACATCCGCCGCGCGTGTGACCACTCCCTGCGTCGCCTCCGTACCGACTATCTCGACGTCTTCCAGCTGCACCACGTCGACAGAAACACGCCGTGGGAGGAGATCTGGCAGGCCCTCGATGTGCTCGTGAGCCAGGGGAAGATCATCTACGCCGGATCCTCGAACTTCGCTGGATGGCACATCGCGCGCGCGCAGAGCGTGGCGGAGTCGCGTCACCTTCTCGGCTTCGTCTGTGAGCAGTCCCTCTACAACCTCATGGTCCGCGACATCGAGCGCGAGGTACTCCCCGCGGCGGAGGCCTTCGGGATGGGCGTGCTGACGTGGAGCCCCCTCAACGGTGGGCTGCTGGGCGGCGTCCTTCGCAAGGAGCGAGAGGGCCGCGCGCGTCGGACGGGGTGGGCGGCTCACACGGTCGACCGACACCGTCCGACACTGCAGGCGTATGAGGATCTCTGCCAAGAAGGGGGTTTCGAACCGGCCGTCCTGGCCATCGCCTGGCAGCTGCACCAGCCGTCGATCACCGCTCCTGTCATCGGCCCTCGTTCCGTTGCGCAACTTCAGGAGACGCTGCCGGCGTTGGACGTGTCGCTCTCCGACGAGGTGTTAGACAGGCTCGAGGGCATCTTCCCTGGACACCGCACCGCGCCCGAGGCCTACGCATGGTGACCCCACCCGGGAGTGCTGGCTCCCGACCCGCCTTCCACTTCACCCCGAGGCGCGAATGGATCAACGACCCGCACGGCATCACCTGGCGCAACGGGACGTACCACGTCTTCTACCAGTACGTGCCGGACCACACCGCGTGGGCGCCTCAGTGCAACTGGGGACACGCCACCGGCAGCACCCTGTTCGCCTTGAGGGAGGGTCAGCCTGTCCTCGCGCCGGATCAAGACGATGACGGCGTGTGGTCCGGCTCGGTGATCACCGACCCAGAGGGTCGCGGACGGATCTTCTACCCCTCGGTCTCCGTCCCGGACTTCTCTCTCGGGTCGGTGAGAGAGGCGACGACGAACGATCCGGATTGGGCGGCGTGGGACAAGGGACGCGTGGTGGTGGTGCCGCCCGAAGGGCTCGACCTCGCGGTCTTCCGGGACCCGTATGTCTATCGGGACCAGGACCGCTGGCGGATGCTGGTGGGCGCGGGCCTTCGGGACGGCACCGCGGCGGCTCTGGGCTACTCCTCGACAGATTTGACGGATTGGCGCTACGACGGGATCGTCGCCCAACGCCCCGTCGACGCCCGCGATCCCGTATGGACCGGCGCCGCGTGGGAGTGCCCCCAACTATTCGAGATCGACGGTCGCCACGTGCTGATCACGTCGGTGTGGGACGACGACAAGCTCTACTACGCCGCCTACGGTATCGGCGCCCTACACGGCGACGCCTTCGTGGCCGAGTCTTGGGGACAACTCACGTACGGCAACAGCTACTACGCGCCGTCGTTCTTCCGCGACCGGACCGGCCGCCCGTGCCTGAGCCTGTGGATGAGGGGCATCGCCGACCTGGATTCAGGGTGGGCCAGCGCCCACAGCATCCCTTACGCACTCGCTCTCGACGGCGAAGCCCTCGTGGCACGCCCGCATCCCGACATCGAGAGGCTGCGAGGTCCACGGCGGAACAGCGACCACCGAAGCATCGGCCCGCTCTCCGACGTGAACTGGGAACCCGCAGACGACACCAGCAGGTTGCGTCTCCTCTGCGGGCGGCGTCTGGTACTCGAGATCACCAGGCGACCACGGGAGCTCGTTGTTGCGACGTCGGCAGGCAGCACGGGGATGCCTTACTCCGACGGAGAGGTTCGAGTCGTACTCGATGCCGGAGTCGTCGAGATCAGCACCCGCGACGGGCTGCTCGGCTTTCCGGTCGCCGCTTGGGAACGCGAGCTGACCATCGACAGGGTCGAAGGCCACCTAAAGACCTACGACCTCCATCAGTTACCCCCTGCGTCCAGGGAGCAGATCTGAGATGCCACCTTCCACACGACCGATCGCAACAGGACAACCCAGGCACGCCTGAAGGAGAAACGATGATCCACACGTCACAGGAGGTCGCACTTTATGCGGAGTTCACCGCTCTCCCGGAGGCCACCGAAGAAGTCCGCGCGTTGATCGGAGCACTTAGGGACCAAGTCGAAACGGAACCGGGAAACTTGCAGTTTGCGGTGTACCAACTGGTCGAAGATCCGCGTCGGTTCTTCGTCTTCGAACGGTACCGCGATCGAGCGGCGTTCGACGAACACCTAGCAGCCGATTACGGCACACGATTCAACGCCGCGCTGACGGCACTCATCGTCGAGGACGGATCACAACTGACTTTTCTTGAAGCGCCCTGAACATCTGCATCGAACTGGTGCTCCCCGCCTGTCAGCCGGCTTCATGCACCGAAGATAGCGAACCCATTCTCGGGTTTCGGATCCTGAACCGAGTGCGGCCAAGCCCGCAAAACAACCAGACCCACGGAGACTCGGGGGACCGCATCCGCCCCCGAGTCTCCGTGTCAGACCCATGTCCTGGCGAATTGGACTGATGCAGCCAGAGGTCAGGCCACGTTTGCGCAGTTCAGACAGCATATTGATCGAATGGAGCCGAGGGGTGTCGGCAACGCTCGAAAATG
>JAGQUE010000243.1:0-6332 GCA_020438665.1 Nocardioidaceae bacterium
CGATGTGCCAGCCCGGACGCCCCTGGCCGAGGCTCGAGGGCCACGCCGGCTCGCCCTCGCGGGCGAGGCGCCAGACGAGGCAGTCGAAGGGGTCGTCCTTGCCGGGGCGGTCAGGGCCGACGCCGCGCTAGGCGAAGATCGCACGGGCGGCGTCCAGGTCGAGATGGGCGACGCCCATGAACCCCTCGGCCGCGGAGCAGCGGAAGTACCAGTCGGGGTGCTCGTCGTCGGCGACCTGGTAGACGAGGCCGGTGTCCCTGAGCCGCTCGATGAGGGCGACGACGAGGGGGATCGACTCGACCGCGCCCACGTAGTGATCGGGCGGGAGGATGCGCAGGGCCTCCATGTCGGTGCGGAAGAGCTCGGTCTGCTCCTCGGCGAGGTCCTCCCAGGCGACGCCCGTGGCCCCGGCGCGCTCGAGGAGGGGGTCGTCGATGTCGGTGACGTTCTGGACGTAGCGGACCGGGAAGCCGGCGTTGCGCCAGGCTCTGTTGAGCAGGTCGAAGGCGACATAGGTGGCGGCATGGCCGAGGTGGGTCGCGTCATAGGGCGTGATGCCGCAGACATAGAGCCGCGCCGTGCCGACCGGGAGCGTGGTGACGAGGTCCTCGAGGGCCGAGTCGAAGACGGTCACCGAGGGCCCGAGGACGGGAAGGCGAGGAACGTCGGGGGCGGGCCAGGACCTCATGGCGCGAAGCCTAACGGGGTCAGAAAGGAGGCCAGGGAATGGCCGGCCAGTCACCCGTCGGGCGCGGCAGCCGACGCTTCGCCAGCAGCCGGTCACACCGGCGCGCCAGCGCCTGCACCTCGTCGGTGCGGAGCGCACTCGCCAGCAGGTCGCCCAGCTCGCCGTCGAGTGAGTCACGCACAGCGGCTACCCCGGCGACCTCGTCGTCGGTCAGGGCCTCGCCGAGCCAACCCCACAGCACGGTGCGCAGCTTGTTCTCGACGTGGAAGGTGACCCCGTGGTCCACGCCGTACCGGTGCCCGTCAGGCATGGCCAGAACATGGCCGCCCTTGCGGTCGGCGTTGTTGACGACAATGTCGAAGACCGCGATGCGGCGCAGCGCCGCCGTGTCCTCGTGCACGAGCGAGACCGGGCGGTCATGGCCATCGAGACCGTCAAACACGTGCAGGTAGCCCGGCGGCACCTCTGTCTCGGGCACGATGTCGACGGCCGTCTGGGAGTCGTCCGGCTCTTGCCAGACCTGCACCATCCCCTCGCCGTGAGGCCCGTCACGCAGGAACGTGAGCGGGACGACGCCCCATCCAGTGGCCTGGGCGACCGCCCACGCAGCGACCTCGCGGTCCGCGAGGTTGCCGTCGGGGAAGTCCCACAGCGGACGCTCTCCGACGCGAGGCTTGTAGACCACCCGGACGCCGTCGATCTCCCCGAGGAACGTGGCGTTGGAGGCGGGCATGATGCGACCGTGCAGGGTCAGCTCGCCGTCGAGGAGGGACCGGGACGGCCCCGCGGCCGCCGTCGTCACGGTTCCCGGCGGCGGAAGCCGTTGGCACGGACACAGAGGTGGCCGTCGGGTGACACGGGCTGACCGCAGAACGGACAGGTGGGCCGGCCCGCGTCCACGACCTGGCCGGCACGCTTGACGAAGGCCCTCGCCGCAGGCGGCGGGAGCCGGACGAGGAAGACCTCCTCGGGCTCGGGCTCGATCGGGTCGCCGTCCTCGTCGAGCTCCAGCTCGACGCCCTCGACGAAGGGGAAGACCTCGATCACGACGCGCTCGTCGTCGGGGTCCCAGGAGAGCGTGATCGTGCCGGCCCGGAACTCCTCCTCGATCGGCTGGTCCAGCGGGCGTACGTCGTCGGTGGCCTCGGGCGCGACGGCCGGGATCGGCGCCCCGACCCCCGGGTCGGCGAGCAGCGTGTCCAGGAGCTGGTCGACGCGCTCGGCGAGCACGGCGACCTGCTGCTTCTCCAAGGCGACGCTGATCAGGCGCTGGTCGGCGCGGGCCTGGAGGAAGAAGGTGCGCGCCCCCGGCTCGCCCACCGTGCCCACCACGAAACGGTCCGGTGGGTCGAAGCTGTGCACGACGGGCATGGCCCCCACCTTATGCCGCGCCACCAGGCCGGCTGACGGGCTCCGGACCGGCTCCCCCACCGACGTCGGTCGACCGGGCGCCACGCCCCTTGCGTGGGCGCTGGGCCAGCCAGTGCAGGTCACCTTCATGGGTGTTGACGCCCAGTACGTGGGGACGCTCGTCGCCATAACGGACCACCGAGGCCGAGGCGGGATCCACCTGGATGCGTTGGAACAGGTCGAGGTGGAGCCCCAGCGCGTCGGCGAGGACGGCCTTGATCACGTCGCCGTGGCTCACCGCCACCCACACCGCTCCGGCACCATGAGCCTCGGTGACCTCACGGTCGATCCGGCGTACGGCGGCCGTGGCACGGGCCTGCATCTGTGCCATCGTCTCGCCGCCCGGGAAGCCGACCGCGGATGGCTGCTGTTGGACGACGCGCCAGAGCTTGTCCTTGGCCAGCTCCCTCAGCGAGCGACCCTGCCAGTCGCCGTAGTCGCACTCGTTGAGCGCCCGCTCGACCCGGACCGATGGCGGCGTCGCCTGGGCCGCGAGGAGGGCAGCGGCCGTCTCGCGGCACCGCTGGAGCGGACTGGTGACCACCGCGACCAGGGGCACCCCACCCAGCCGGGCCGCCACGCGCTCGGCCTGGTGGCGGCCCACGTCGTCCAGGTGGACCCCAGCTGTGCGTCCGGCCAGGACCCCCGACGTGTTGGCCGTGCTCCGACCGTGTCGCACCAGCACCAGCGTTGCCATGGAGCCCGACTGTAGCGGTGCGGCAAGGCATCCCGGTTCACGCGCACGAGCCCATTAGCCTGCTGCCGTGATCGTGGACAGCGCGCTCTATCGCAAGGGGCTCCGGGTCTCGCTGACCGACGACCCCCGTGCCCTTCACGAGATCAGGGCCGGGATCACCGAGGACGGTGACTTCGTCTGGGTCGGGCTCCACGACCCGACCATGGACGAGCTCGAGGACGTGGCGCTGGCCTTCGGCCTGCACCCCTTGGCCGTCGAGGACGCCGTCAAGGCCCACCAGCGGCCCAAGCTCGAGAGCTACTCCGACTCGCTGTTCCTCACACTCAAGACACTCTGGTACGTCGACGCCGAGGACGCCGTCGAGACCGGTGAGATCAACATCTTCCTGGGTTCGGACTTCGTGGTGACCGTCCGTCATGGCGCGGGCTCCGACCTGGCGGGGGCCCGCACCTATCTCGAACGCCGACCCGAGGTGCTCCAACATGGCCCTGCGGCCGTCGTCTATGCCGTGACCGACCTCGTGGTCGACGGCTATGAGGACGTCGCGGCCTCGCTCGATGTCGACGTCGACGAGGTCGAAGCCTCCGTCTTCTCGGAGCGGCGCACCAGCGACTCGGCCCGCATCTATGTGCTCAAGCGGGAGATCGCCGAGGTCCGCCGCGCCGTGATCCCGCTGCGCGACCCGATGCGACGTTTCGCGACGGCCCAGGTGCCGGGGGTGACCACCCAGGCCGCGCTGTTCTTCCGTGACGTCGCCGACCATCTCGTCCGGGTCTCGGAGTCCGTCGACGAGCTCGATACCTTGCTGTCGGCCGCGTTCGACTCCCATCTGGCCCGGATCTCGGTCCAGCAGAACGAGGACATGCGCAAGATCTCCGCCGGCGTCGGGCTGGTCGCCGTACCCACCCTCATCGCCGGTGTCTATGGCATGAACTTCCACTACATGCCCGAGCTCAGCTGGGTGCTCGGCTATCCCATGGCCATCGCCCTGATGGCACTGAGCTCGATCGGGTTGTGGGTCTTCTTCAAGAAGTCGGGCTGGCTCTGACCGCAGGGGACGACGCCACTCAGGTGGCCTGCATGACCCCGGTCCCGAGCAGGACGAGGATGCCGCCGCCGAGGAGCACCCGATAGGGCACGAACCACGTGATCGGATGGTGGGCGACGAACCGCAGCAGCCACGCCACGGAGGCATAGGCGACGATGAAGCTCACCAGCGTGCCGACCACGGTCTGTCCGATGCCGATGTCGCTGCCCACCACGTCCTTGAGCTCATAGAGCCCGGCGGCCGTCAGCGCCGGGATCGACAGGAAGAAGCTGAGCCGGGTCGCCGTGACCCTGTCGAGGCCGAGCGCCAGCCCGGCCGAGATGGTCGCGCCAGAGCGCGACACGCCGGGGACCAGGGCCAGGCACTGCGCGAGGCCGATCATCACCGAGTCTCTGAGCGTCAGCTGTCGCTCGCCTCGGTCCTGGCGGGCATGCTTCTCGGCCCACCACATGGCCGCACTCCACACCACGAGCGAGCCACCGACCCACCACAGCGAGCGCAGCGGCCCGGAGATGACGTCCTTCAGGAGGAAGCCCACGATGCCGATGGGCAGCGTGCCCGCGATGACGAACCAGCCGAACCGGTGGTCGAAGTGCCCGCGGTACTCCGGACGGAACAGCCCCTTGAACCAGGCGACCGCGATCCGCCAGATGTCGCTGAAGAAGTAGATGAGGACCGCTGCGATCGCCCCCATCTGGATCACCGCCGTGTAGGCGGTGATCGACGGGTCGTCGAGAGGCAGCCCCAGGATCTTCTCGGTGATCGTCAGGTGCCCGGTGCTGGACACGGGCAGGAACTCGGTGAGTCCCTCGACGATCCCGAGGATCACGGCTTGCAGGTAGCTCACGTCTGTCCCTTCCGGCGGGCCCCGCCGTCCGGGGACGCGGAACAGCGTACGGCGACCGGGTGAGCGTCACATGAAGGCACCCCGGCTTACGTCGGGCCTCCGCGTGGGGCGAGGCACTAGTCTGCACGTCATGCAGCAGCGCCACCTCGGTCGGACCGGACTGCGGGTATCCCGCCTGGCCCTCGGCACGATGACCTGGGGCCAGGGCACCGACGAGCACGAGGCTCGCGACCAGCTGGTCGCGTTCGTGGAGGCAGGCGGCACCTTCCTCGACACCGCGGCCGGCTATGGCGACGGCGCCTCCGAGCGCCTGATCGGCTCGCTGATCGGTGACGTGGTCGCTCGGGACGACGTCGTGCTCGCGACCAAGGCCGGCATCTCCCGTCGCTCCGGCGAGCGCGTCACCGACGCCTCGCGCGGCACCCTGCTCCGAGCCCTCGACGCCTCCCTGCGCAGGCTGGGGGTCGACCACATCGACCTTTGGCAGGTGCACACCTGGGTCGACGACACCCCGCTCGAGGAGACGCTCTCGGCGCTCGACCGGGCGGTCTCCTCCGGGCGGGCCGCCTATGTCGGCATCTCCAACTACTCCGGCTGGCAGACCGCACAGGCGGCCACCTGGCAGGCGGCGGTGCCGGGCCGGGCGACGTTGGCCTCGACCCAGGTGGAGTACTCCCTGCTCAACCGCCGCGTCGAGGCGGAGGTGGTGCCCGCTGCGGCCGCCCTGGGTCTCGGGGTGCTGCCCTGGTCGCCGCTGGGCCGGGGAGTGCTGACCGGCAAGTACCGCGCCGGGACACCGGCTGACTCCAGGGCTGCCTCGACGGCGTTCGAGCACTTCGTCAGTGCCTACCTCAACGACCGTAGTGCTCGGGTGGTCGAGGCGGTGGTCCGCGCGGCCGAGGGGCTCGAGTGGAGCCCGCTGGAGGTGGCGCTGACCTGGGTCCGCGACCGGCCGGGCGTGGTGGCTCCCATCGTGGGCGCCCGCACCGCCACCCAGCTCAACGACGCGCTCGCCGTCGAGCACCTCACGCTGCCACCGACGATCATCGAGGCGCTCGACGACGTCTCGGGGGTCTGAGTGCCACCCCGGGCCGAACGGCGACCACCGGGTCCGGGGGTGGAGTGGGAGTTCCGGCGATTGACCATCCCCCGCGAGGTCTCCCGTCACGCGGTGACGCGTTTCCTGGTGGAGAAGGCCGAGTACGGCGGGTGGGAGCTCGACCGGGTGCACGTCTCGCCCGATGGGACCCGGCGGATCGTGCTGCGGCGCAAGATCATCCGGCAGCAGCGGGTCGACCGTTTCGCGATGGCGCCGCGGGTCTGAGCCGCTTCACTGCGGCTGGGGGTCGGTGCCGCGCAGTCCGATCGTCCCGATGGCCGCGAGGATCAACATCGAGCCGCCCGCGGCCGGGAGGGTGAGGCGTTCCCCGAGCCAGGTGACGGCGAGGACCACGGCCGTGACGGGCTCGAGGAGCGTGACGACCACCGCTGCACCGCTCGGGGTGCTGCGCAGGCCGGAGAACAACAAGACATAGGCCAGCGCCATCGTCACCACGCCGAGATAGGCCAGGAGCGCCCAGGTGATCGCGTCGCCCGCCACCAGGGTCTCGCCCCGGCGCCACGCCAGCAGCAGTCCGCCCGG
>JAGQUE010000243.1:6440-8413 GCA_020438665.1 Nocardioidaceae bacterium
ACCGCGGTCACCAGGCCGACCCACAGCGGCCCCTCGCCACCACCGGTCTCCGAGAGTCCCACGAGGGCGAGCCCGATGACGGCGGCACCGACCGTGACGACCTCTCGCCCGGCTGGTCGCTGTCGCCGCTGCACGCTCGTCAGCACCAGCAGGAGGACCGGGGCCGTGCCGAGGGCCACCACCGTGGCCACACTGACACCGGCCGTCAGGACGGCGACGAGGAACAGCAGCATGAACGACGCCGTGAGCAGGCCGACGGCGACCACCCGTCGCCACGACGTGCGCAGCAGCTCGCGACAGGCCTGCACGCGGCCCGTCAGCAGCGCCCCGGCCCACAGCGTCACGACGGCGAAGATCGCCCGGAGGGCACCGATGGTCAGTGGTGTCAGGTCGGACCGGCGGTAGACCAGGTCGATGCCGGGACCGATCGTCCCCCAGATGATCCCGGTGAGGCACACCAGGACGAGGCCACGCCAGGCCGTGGTCTCCAGGCGCGGTCGCGCATCGGTGGTCGCTGGCGGCACGTCGGGGTCTCAGGCCTGGTCGAGGACCCGGTCGAGCACCCGGGCGCCGAACTCGAGCGCGTCGGTCGGGACGCGCTCGTCGACGCCGTGGAAGAGCGCGGTGAAGTCGAGGTCGGCGGGGAGCCGGAGCGGGGTGAACCCGAACGTCCGGATGCCCAGCCGCCCGAAGTACTTCGCGTCCGTGCCGGCGCTCATCAGATAGGGCGCTACCAGAGCGTCGGGGTCCTCGCCGAGGAGGGCCCGCGTCATGGCGGTCACGATCGGGCCCTCGTAGGGCATCTCCCAGGGCGGTTGGCTGGTGATCGTCTCGATCGTGACGTCGTCGCCGCACAGCTCGGCGAGCGTCGCGAAGAACTCGTCCTCGTGGCCGGGCAGGAAGCGACCGTCCAGGTGAGCGGTCGCCTCGCTCGGGACGACGTTGACCTTGTAGCCGCCCCCGAGCATGGTCGGGTTGAGGGTGTTGCGCAGGACCGCACCGAGCATGCGGGACGCGTCCCCGAACTCGTCTACCAGCTCCAGGGCGTTGTCCGGCGTCGCCTCGATGCCCGCGAGGTCGCCGACGGTGGCGAGCAGGACCTGCATGGTCGGGGTGAGCCGGGTGGGCCACTCGTAGGCGCCGATCCGCGCGACCGCCTCGGTCAGCCGTGAGATGGCGTTGTCGGGGTTGATCATCGACCCATGCCCCGCCGTGCCGCGCGCGACGAGCTTGAGCCATGCCATGCCCTTCTCGGCGCTCTCGATGAGATACATCCGACGGCCCCGGACCTCGACGCTGAAGCCCCCGACCTCCCCGATCGCCTCGGTGCAGCCCTCGAAGAGGTCCGGGCGCTGCTCGGTGAGCGGCAGGGCGCCGTGGAGACCGCCCGCCTCCTCATCGGCGGTGAAGCAGAGCACCACGGGTCGGTCGGGCACCGCGCCCGCACGAGCGCGGGCCCGGACCACCGACAGCACCATCGCGTCGAAGTCCTTCATGTCGACGGCGCCCCGCCCCCAGACATAGCCCTCACTCACCTCGCCGCTGAACGGGTGGACTCGCCAGTCCGCGGGCTCGGCCGGAACGACGTCGAGGTGCCCGTGGACGAGCAGGGCGTCGTTCCGCGAGCCGTCACCACCCCAGCGGGCGACGAGCTGGGTGCGCCCCCGTGAGAGCTCGACGACCTCGGCGGCGATCCCGACCTCGTCGAGCAGGGCGGCGACGTGCTCGGCCGCCCTGCGCTCCCCCGGGCCCTCGCCGTCGCCGGCGTTGGTCGTGTCGATCCTGATCAGGTCGCTGCACAGGCCGACCACCTCGGCCGCGGGGTCATGGGCCGGTGGGGCGGCACTGGGGGAACCGGTGGGAGGCACGTCGGGCATGGGGCACATCCTGTCATCTGCGGTGACCCCCTCGATGTGAGGAAACCCGGACCGTTTTGCTAGAGTCGCTCGCGCACTCGTCCGGGTGGCGGAATT
>JAGQUE010000244.1:0-268 GCA_020438665.1 Nocardioidaceae bacterium
CCGCCCGGGTAGAGGATCCTCGGCTCCAACTCCGCCGACTGGATCATCTCGAGCAGGTCGTCGTCGGACAGCCGTGACTCCTCGGCTTCGCCCGCCACCAGCATCAGCGCCTCAAGCGTCGCCTCATTGACCACCACAGAGGCGAAGGGCTGCGGCACATCGTCAAGGATGAGGTCCACTCCCCGCTCCCGCAGACTGTTCAGCCGCTCGGCACCGATGGACGTTGAGATCAGGGTCTTGCCCTTCAGGTCGTCCATCTCGAACTGGG
>JAGQUE010000244.1:278-1863 GCA_020438665.1 Nocardioidaceae bacterium
GTTCCCGGAAGGTGGCCACCACGACATCGCAGTCCTGCAGGGCCTTTCGCACCCGGGACTCGATGAGTTTCCGGCCTGGGCTGGTCGCCGTCGACACCACCACGGAGGGCAGCTTCTCGAGAAGCCAGCCAGAGGCGGACACGGCACGCTCGAACAGTTCGAAGGGGGTGTGAATGTCCGCGAGACCGTATTCCACCGCCGGGTCGGCGAAGAACATGTTCTGCGTGCTCTCCGAGAGCACTCGGGTGGTGCGGTAGTGGTTGGGTCCACCGAGCACGACCACCCGCGCGTTGTTGAAGTAGCCGGGCAACTCGCCGGCCAGATGCCGAATGGTCCACTCCTGCAACACGGTGCGCAACCGGTGGCCATCGGTGACTACCGGCCCGGCGAACGGGTCGGTGGCCTCGTCGACTGCCTTGCGAAGTTTGCCGGGATTACCCTTGCACGACCCGGAAACCTGGGCGTCGTGGACGCCGCTGACTCCGATGGCCGCGGCCTCGCCGGACCACTTGCGCAGTTCTTCTATCGCCCGTTTGACGCTGCCGCCGACACCTACCCGGACGATTCGGAAGGACTTTCCCAGGAAATCCACCGACTCGTCGTAATCCCGTCCCGGGTCGCTCAGGCTGATATTGACGACCAACGATTGCTCAGTCATGGGGTCTCTCTAAACCATTGCCTGTGAGTCGAACTCCGGGTGGGCCGCCATGTAGTCGAGCAATTTGTCGGCGTAGTCGCGGAAGCGGGGACATGAGACCCCGGTGCCTTCGAGGTCGGCAACGGCGTGTGCGGTGCCGTACGTGGTGGGGAACGCGAAGTAGTCCAGGGTCTCCGCGGGTAGCCCGGTGAGCAGTTCCATCCCGGGGACCGTGTCGAGCAGTCCACGAACCACCGATACCGGGATGGGCAACCACACGAGTCTCTTACCGAGGTGCTTGCCGAAGATCTCGGCCACCTCGCGGGCCGTCGGTGGATCGGGGTCGGTCAACTGGTAGGTCTTGCCCTCGGAAGTGTCCATCACGCTCAGTTCGTCCATCGCCGCGATGACATAGTCCCGTGGAACCAGCGATGCCATGACCGTCTCCTCGACGTCCGGCAGGAACGCCACTACGGGAAGACGCTTCATGTAGGCGGCCACGAAGTAGGGTCCGTCGTACTTCTGGGTCTCACCGGTGTGCGAGTCCCCCACGACGATGCCGGGGCGGTAGATTGTCGCCGGCAGGCCTTCGGCCATCGCGGCGCGCACCAGTCGCTCGGCTTCGTATTTGGTTTCTTCGTAATGGTTTTGGAACTCCTGGCCCTCCTCGAGCATCTCCTCGGTGAATTCGCCGTCATAGCGGCCTGAGACGTAGCAGGTGCTCACGTATTGCAGGCGGCGGAAGTTCGAGCGCTCCCGGCAGAATCGCAGGATGTGCTCGGTGCCGCCGACGTTGACCCGCTTGGCGATGCCCTCGGGTACGGACAGGTCGTATACCGCCGCCAGGTGCCAGACCTCGGTGACGTCGTCCACCGGCACCGAGTCCGAAAGCCCCAGGCCCGGTGCCGCGATATCGCCCTCGACAAGTTGGACCCGGTCCACGGTGTG
>JAGQUE010000245.1 GCA_020438665.1 Nocardioidaceae bacterium
CTCCCCGCAGCCCACCCCATCCGCCGAGATGCCGTGCAACCCGGGGACCGGCTTCCCGGTCGACCAGGAGGGGTGCCCCGACGCCGATCCCGAGACGGGCTGGCTCACCGCCACGGCCGGCGACCTCACGCTGGCGCCGTTCCGGACCCTTGGCAACGACGCCGAGGGGCGGGCCTATGCGCGGGCCCACGACCTGGACTTCCCGTTCCCGAACGACTACGTCGACGCTCCGGACGGACACCCCCACCGCCTCACGCTGACCGGCACCACCGTGTGCACGGGCATCATCCGGGTGGGCTATCGCGAGCCGCTCGAGGACCACGCGGTGCCGTGCCGTGCGCTCGTCAAGGGTGCAGCCGACACCCGGATTCCGCTGCCGGTGGCGGTGTGGCGCGACGGCGACGTGGTGGTGCAGGTCTCCGAGCTCTATCGGCCATAGCCCGCCATCGGGCTAGGCGTCGCCACCCGTCGCCTCGATCGCGTCGAGGTCGCGCGTGGCGAACCGGTGGTGCTCCCACGACTCCTCGAGGATCGTGTGCAGGCACGAGCGCACGGTCTCGTCATAGTCCGGCGCCCAGGGGTTGCTGCGCATCCCGTCCAGGTCGGACTCCGTCTGGCCCGCGAGGAACTCGCGGACCATGGCGGACCGATCACGCCACACCTCAAGCACCTCGTCGTACGGCGGCACGTCGCTGCGGAAGACCGACGGGTCGTGGCCATCAGTGGCGTACTCGGCGTTGGGCTGGCCGATCGGGTGGTAGGGGCTATCGACGCGCAGGATCGCCCCACGGAGCCAGGTGTCGATGGCCATCACCAGGTGGCGCAGGGTCTGGGAGAGCGACCACTCGCCGTCCACCGAGACGTCCACCGTGCCGACCGGCATCCGGGAGACCCTCGCCAGCGTCGCGGCCCAGACGTCCTCGAGCCGGGCCCAGTTGGCCCGCAGGCCGTCGAGGTCGGAGGCCCGTCGCTGTGCATAGCCGGGGAACCTTCGCTCGAGCTCAGCCTCGACGAGCGGAGCCACGTCCACGCCGTTGACCCGCAGCACGCTCTCCCCGTCGAGCAGCCACGGCGCGTCGATGTCGGCCCCGGCGATGTCAACGGCTCGCATCACCGCACCCGACAGGTCGGCCCGCACGAAACGAGCACCGCGCAGGCTGACATCCTCGAAGGTCTCTCCGGCCATCGGCCCAGCGTGGCCAGCGGTGTCGACCACGTCAACTGCGGCGCGTGTGCCTGGCTGCTTGGTCACAGCGCAGCCAAGTGCGCCACCCGGTGTTCGGCCACCTGTCACGATCGTTCATATGACGCACCTCGACGAGGAGACTGCTCTCCGCCAAGGTGGCTGGGACCCGCGCTATGCCACCGTGCTCGTGGTCGTCACGAGGGGCGACATCGGCGCCGCCCTCGTCGACACCAACTCCGATGGTGCCGACATCGACCTCGACGAGTACTGGCTGGGGCCGAACGGTGAGTGGGAGCCGGCCGGCAGCAGTGGGTCCGCCGGGGAGTTCGGCTCGTCGTGGTCACCCCACATGGTGGCCCGCTATGGCCGCGGCGATCCCGGTGCGACGGTGACCCTCGACTACCTCGGCGAGACCCACCAGGTCACCGCGACCGAGCGTGGCTGGTGGCTGTTCATCGCCCCGCCCCGGGACGAGGGCACCCTCGTCGAAGTCAGTCGGGGCGGCTGAGGTCACCGTCTTCAGTCGGTCAGGTGACGCAGATAGGCGTCAGGTGTCGCCATGAACCGTCGCCAATGGTCGACCAGGGCAAGATCGGCCCAGGTGACCTCGCGGAGCCCCCAGTCACCGACCTCCAGGATGCGAGCTCCTGGAAGTGCGGCGAGGACGGGCGAGTGGGTCGCGCACAACACCTGCCCGCCCGTTGCAGTGAGCTGCTGGAGAACGCCGATCAGCGCGAGCGTGGACGAGAACGACAGCGCGGCCTCGGGCTCGTCGAGGCAATAGAACCCGCGCCCACGGAAGCGGTGCAGGAGCACCTCGAGGAACGACTCGCCGTGACTCATCTCGTGGAACGCGGGGTCGTTCGGGCTCGCGTGGTCCTCGAGATAGGTGTACCACCCGTGCATGGTCTCGGCGCGCAGGAAGAAGCCCCATCGCCTCGCGCCGATGCCGCGCTGAAGGCGGAGGGCGCTGCCCAGGGGCGACTCCGTCGGCCGGGTCGAGTGCATCCCCTGGGTGCTGCCGCCTTCAGGTGACATGCCGTAGGCGGTGGCGAGGCCCTCCACCAGCGTCGACTTGCCGGACCCGTTCTCGCCGACGAGGAACGTGACGCCGTGTCCCAGCGACAATCCCTGCTGCGCGAGCTGGGCCACCGCGGGGATCGACCATGGCCACCGGTCGGGGGCGACGTCCGACCGATCCACCTCGGCGCGCACGACCGCCGGCTGGTTGAAGTCCACCACGACCGTCACGCTACGCGGCGCCGCGGACAAGGCGTCGTCCACGCCGGCGGCTACGGTGGGCGCATGGCGAGCCAGACTCCCGCGACCGAGGTGGAGGTCGACGACAAGGTCGTCCGGGTGAGCAACCCCGACCGCGTCTATTTCCCCGAGAGCGGCGCCACCAAGCTCGACCTGGTCGACTACTACCTCGCCGTCGGCGACGGCATCGTCAACGCGCTGTTCGAGCGGCCGTGCATGCTGCACCGGTTCCCCAAGGGCCTCGCGGGTGACAAGGTCCACCAGAAGCGGCTCCCGGCGGGAGCGCCGCCGTGGGTCGAGACCGTCCGTCTGCACTTCCCTCGCTGGAACCGCACCGCCGACGAGCTCTGCGTCACCGAGCTCGCGAGCGTGATCTGGGCGGTGCAGATGTCGACGGTCGAGTTCCACCCGTGGAACAGCCGCCGCGCCGACACCGAGAAGCCCGACGAGTGGCGCATCGACCTCGACCCCGGCCCGCTCTGCGACTTCGCGACCGTGCAGCGCGTGGCCCACGTGGCCCACGAGGTCCTCGACGAGCTGGGTGCGACAGGGTTCCCCAAGACCAGCGGCGGCAAGGGGCTGCACGTCTATGTCCGGATCCGGCCCGACCACGGGTTCGCCGACGTACGACGCGCCGCCCTCGCGTTCGCTCGCGAGGTCGAGCGCCGCGCCCCCGAGGACGTCACGACCACGTGGTGGCGCAAGGACCGTGACCCCCACGCCTTGTTCGTGGACTACAACCAGAACGCCCGCGACCACACCATCGCCGCCGGCTATTCGGTACGCGGCGTGCCCGACGCCCGCGTGTCCGCTCCGATCCGGTGGGACGAGGTCGACGACG
>JAGQUE010000246.1 GCA_020438665.1 Nocardioidaceae bacterium
AAGGACGGCTACGGCCGCAACTACCTCGTCCCCCGTGGTCTGGCGACCCGCTGGACCCGTGGCGGCCAGAAGACCATCGACTCGATCAAGCAGGCTAGGTCGGCCCGCGCGGTGCGCGGCCTCGACCACGCCGAGGAGATCAAGGCCAAGCTCGAGCAGGGTGCGGTCAACGTCAAGGTCCGCGCCGGCCAGGGCGGCCGCCTCTTCGGTGCCGTCACCGTCGGTGAGATCGCCGACGCGCTGAGCGCGGCCAGCGGCGAGTCCGTCGACAAGCGGACCATCGCGGTCGCCAACCCGATCAAGACGCTCGGTGCCCACGAGGTGTCGGTCAAGCTCCACGACGAGGTGTCCGCCAAGGTGGCCCTCAACGTCGTTCCCTCCTGACCCACCCCGGCGCCTACCGCGTCCGCTGACACTGCGGCCCGTCCCTCCATGTGAGGGGCGGGCCGTTGTCGTGGGCGCCGACGGTCAGCGCGTGCGGCGCAGCTCGGCGATCCGACCCGCGAGCCGGTCGGCCTGCGGGTTGCCCAGCTTGCCGTAGGCCGCCAGCGCCTTGCCCCAGCAGCGGATCGCCTCGGCGTCGTTGTCGCCGCGGGCGGCACAGTCGCCGAGGCCGCGCCAGGCCCGGGCGGTCTCGAACGGGTCGCCCATCGCGCGGGCCAGCTCGAGGGCGAGAACGAACCGCTCGACCGCCGTGTCGCAGTCACCGGTCGCGACGGCGACCTCACCGAGACCGTTGCTGGCGTCGGCGCGGATCCACACGATGCTGAGCCGGTCGCCGATGGCCAACCCGTCGTCGAGGGACCGGGCGGCGTCGCCGACCCTGCCCTGGCGGAGCTCGACCTGGCCGCGGCGTACGAGACACGCCCCCACCCCGACCGGCTGCTCCAGCTCCTCGGCGAGGCTGAGCCCGGCGTCGATGAGGGCGAGTGCCTCGTCGTGGTCACCGAGCCGGGAGCGCACCTCACCCAGGCTGGCCATGGTGGTCGCCTGGCGGGTGCGCATCCCGACCAGGGTCTGGAGCTCCAGCGCGCGCAGCAGGACGCGCTCGGCGTCGGCCCACCGCTCGGAGAGGAGATAGAGGTAGGGCATATCGGTGTAGATCTCGGCCACGTTGGAGAGGTCGCCGACCTCCTCGGAGATGGCCGCCGCGCTGGTGAAGAGCGCCTCGGCTGCCTCGAACCGCCCGAGGTATTGGGTGGCCGCCGCCAGCGCCGACGTGGCCCGCCCCTCGAGGAACCGGGAGCCGACCTGGCGGGCGGACGCGACAGCGTCGGTGAGCACCGTGCGGGCCTCGGTGACCCGGGCCAGCTTGAGCAGGATCTGGCCGTGCCCGATCTGCGCGGCGATCCGCCGGGGGCCGGCGGACTCGGCCACCGCGAGCGTGGCCCAGTGGCGGGCCGTCTCGAGGTCGCCTGCCAGCGCATAGACCCTCGCGAGTCCGTCGGCGGCGACCGCTCGCATCGTGGAGTCGACCGCCCGGCGCGCCACCTGGTGGAGCCCGACGGCGTCGGAGAACAGCCCGTCGGCCTCCAGCCAGGGTGCGACGGCCGCGGCCACGGCGGCCACCTCGTCGACCGAGCCGTGCTCGCCGGCGAACAGTGCGGCGGCGAGCAGGTTGGACGTCTCGAGCGAGAGCCAGTCGCGGGCGGAGGCGACGTCGCCAACGTCGGGCATCGGCACCCCCTCGGGCGGCGTCGGCACCAGGTCGGAGCCGCGGAGCTGCTGGCAGGCATGCTGGGCGGTCACGGCGTAGTGCTGCAGCAGCCGACGTACGGCGTCCACGCGCGCGCTGTGGGGGTCGATGTCACGACTGAGCTGGGCGGCATAGCGGCGTACGACGTCGTGGAGCCTGACGCGGCCGTGCTCGTCGGCGAAGACGAGGTGCTCGGCGCGCAGCACGGCGAGCTCGCGCTCTGTGGCGGCGACGGTCCAGCCGGCCAGCGCGGCGGCGGCCCAGCGGGACACCGACTCACCGGGATGGAGTGCGAGCAGCCGGAACAGCCGTCCCGCTCGGTCGGGCAGGGCGGCATAGGAGGTGGCGAGCGACCGCCCGACCGCGTCGGCCGGGGGGACCGACTCGAGCCGGCGGACCTGGTCGGCGAGGGTCCACTCGGGGGTCTCGGCGAGCCGGGCGCCGGTGAGGACGAGGTCGAGCGGCAGGCCCCCGCACAGCTCGACGAGGCGCCGGCTCTCCTGGGGCTGCTCGGCGAGCGGGGCCGCTGGCGCAAGGGCGCGCAGCAGCGCGACGGAGTCGGGCACCGGCAGTGGGCTCACCTCGACCTGGCTCCAGTCGCTCCGTCCCGCTCCTGGCGGCCGGGCGAAGCTGTTGCGGCTGGTGACCAGGACCTGGGGGCCGGTGAGCGCGGCCAGCAGCGGCTCGAGCTGGTCGGCGTCGCGGGCGTTGTCGAGCACCACCAGGGCGGAGCGGTCGGGGAGCAGGGTGCGGCAGCGCTCGATGCGGTGGTCGAGGTCGAGCCGCATCAGCTCCGCGCCGCTCACGCCCAGTCGGCGCAGCAGCGCTCCAAGCACGGTGATCGGCTCGGCGGGGGGTTGGTCGTCGTCATAGCCACGCAGGTTGACCAGGTAGGCGCGCTTGACGCCCCGGCCGCGGAGGCGTTCGGCGGCCCGGCGGACGAGCTCGGACTTGCCGACCCCGGGCATGCCGACCAGCACCGTCACCCGGGTGGCATAGGGGCCCAGCAGCCAGCGCAGCTCGCGCTGACGCCCCACGAAGTGACGGCTCGCCACGTCGGGCGGCGACTCCACGTGGGCCACGTCGGAGGGGATCGCGCGGCGTTCGAGCTCGGCGTGGACCAGGCGCCAGGCGGGGACCCGATCGGTCGCGCCCAGGACGGCCACGATGTCGGCGAGCAGTTCGGGGTCGATGCGCGTGCGACCCGCGCGGAAGCAGTCATAGACGGTGACCCGGCCCGGGGTGGCCTCGCTGGCGGGCAGGCCGCGCGCGATCCGGGCGTCGGCCACGCGGCGCGCGATCTGGGTGTAGGACGGGTTGCCCGCCCACTCGCGCAGGTCGGTCAGCCGGGCGGCCAGGTCATCGAGGGTGGTCAGGCCCACGGGCTCGGGCGGTGCTCCGGACACGAGACCCCCGGATCTGTCTTTCACTCCACGCCCTGCGGTGGCCGCTGGTGCTGGCGTGGGGCCCCCTTGCGTTGCCATGTGCCCCCTCCAAGCATGGGAGCGTAACGGATCTGTCTCGGACTGTTCGGAAACGTTCGGGCGGGAGGACACGGTGGCGCCTGAGCCACCAGCCTGTGCGCAGGACGGCCTGCGCCGGTGTGAGGGCCGTCCGATCCATGGGGGGAACGCCTCGGAATCGGGGGATTCGGGGCGATCCTTCCCCAGTGGCCGCGGCTGCGCGGCCTGCGGCCGGACCCCGTGGGGTGTGGTCCGGCCCTTCCACCGTCTCCGCACCGGCGCTGGCCGCGGCCAGTGCCGGTGCGTGCCCGCTCCCAGCATTTCCACCTATGATGAATTCATCTGACTGGTGAGGAGGACGGCGATGACGCAGCAGCCGCGCGGGCGGCGTCCGCGAGGCAGTGGGACCCGTGAGTCGATCCTGGCGGCGGCCAAGACCCGCTTCGCCGAGATGGGCTACCCCCGGACGACATTGCGAGCCATCGCCCAGGACGCCGGCGTCGACGTACGCCTCGTGACCCACTACTTCGGCTCCAAGCAGGAGCTGTTCACGGAGTGCGTCGAGCTGCCGTTCGAGCCCGAGGCGACGTTCACGGTGATCCTCGGGCCGGGACTCGACGGCATCGGCGAGCGCGTCGCGCGCTTCGTCTTCGGGGTGCTGGAGAGCGAGCAGGGTCGGCAGACCATGACCGGCCTGATCCGGGCGGCGGCCTCGGAGGAGGCGGCCGCCGAAGCGATCCGCAGCCTGTTGGTCGGCCGACTGCTGGGTCCGCTCGCGGCCCGGTTGGGGACCGACCGCCCCGAGCTGCGCGGTGCCCTGATGGGCTCCCAGGTGGCCGGGCTGGCCTTCGCCCGCTACATCGTCGCGTTGCCATCGCTGGTGGAGGCGCCGACGGAGCAGCTGATCCTCGCGGTCGCTCCCGTGATCGAGCACTACCTCACCGACCCGATGCCGACCGTGGCGGACTAGCGCGACCGTCGAGGGCCAGCGACGGAAGGCACCGGGCCGGTGCTGTCTCGGGTCAGCGCTGAGCGCGCTCGTCTCCCCGCCTCGGCGCCAGGACGAACACGGCGACGGCGGCGAGCACGGCGACGATCGCGGCCGTGACGAGGGCCGATGAGATGCCGTCGACGAAGGCTTGCTTCGCCGCGGCGACAAGGGGAGCGGCTCGGTCCGCGTGGGCGGCGAGCTCCGGTGACTGGGTGAAGGCGATGGAGCCCAGCGCTGCCTCGCGGACCTGGTCGGGCAGGCCGGTGACGGCGCTCGCGAGCCCGTCGCGGTACTGCTGGTTGAGCGCGGAGCCCAAGATCGCGATCCCGAGCGCGCTGCCGAGCTCGCGCGCCGTGTCGTTGACAGCGGAGGCGACGCCCTGCTTGCTGGGCGGGAGCGCCTCGGTGATGGCGGTGGTGGACGGCGTACCGGCGAGTGCCATGCCGGCGGCGAAGACCGCCAGTCCCACAGCGAATCTCCAGTAGGCGAGGTCGGTGCCGACCGTGGCGATGACCAGGAGCCCGGTCGCGGTCAGCACGAGACCGAGCGGCGCGAGGCGTCGGAACCCGATGCGACGCGCGACCTTGGGCGCGTTGCGTGCCAGCGGGATCATCACCAGCGGCAGTGGCAACATCGCCAGGGCGGCCTTGAGCGGCGAGTAGCCGACCACGAACTGGAAGTACTGCAGGACCGTGAAGAGCATCCCGAACGACGCGAAGAACTGGACCGTGATGGCCAGGCTTCCCGCGCTGAAGCCGCGGATGGCGAACAGGCTGGGGTCCAGCAGCGGGTTGTCCCGACGCAGCTCCCATCCGACGAACATCAGGGTGGCCACGACGCCGATCACCAGGGTCGACACCGTGAGGGTGTCTCCCCAACCGCGCTCAGGGCCCTCGATGATGCCCATGACGATGCCGCCGACGGCGACGAGGGAGAGCAGCGCGCCCACGATGTCGAGCGCGGGCGGGTGCTCGTCGACCGAGTCGGGGACGACGGCCAGCGTGCCCACGAGCGCCACCAGCGCCAGGCCCACGTTGAGACCGAAGAACGAGTTCCAGGCGAAGTACTCCAGCAGGAAGCCGGTTGCGAAGAGGCCCAGGACGGCACCTCCGCCGGCGACGCCGACCCAGACACCGATGGCCCGCGGCCGCTCGTCCTCGGGGAACGAGGTGGTGATGATCGACAGCGTCGTCGGCATGATCGCGGCGGCACCCATCCCCATCACCGCGCGCAGGGCGATGAGCGCGTGGGGGTCGTCGGTGACCATGGCGATCGCCGCGGCGAGCCCGAAGACGGCCAAGCCGGCGGCCAGCAGGCGCCGTCGGCCGAACCGGTCGCCGAGCGCGCCCGCGAAGAGCAACAGGCCGGCGAACACGACGGTGTAGGCGTCGACGATCCACGTGAGCTGCGTCTGGGTGGCCCCGGTCGAGCGGGCCAGGTCGGGCAGGGCAACGTTGAGGCCGCTCACGGCGGACACGACGGTCATCAGGGCCAGGGCGACCACACCCAGCACCCGTCGGGTGCTCGGCTGCCGCCCGTTCGTGGCGGGGGGCTTGCTCATCGAAGTAATTCCACGCATGACGAAGAAAGTTATTCATCGAGCGTAGAATTGTCAAGCCGCGGAGACTGAGGCGGCTGTCGGGAAGGTCAGCGAGCGCCGAGGACGAGCCAGGCATCGCCGCGCTCGCGCCGCAGGAGTACGACGGCGCGCGCGACCATGAACAGCCCGGCGAAGGCGACCCACACCCACAGCAGCCCGTGGGTGGTGACCGTGGCGGCCACGGCCAGGACGACCGGGGCATAGACGACGAGCACCAGCAGTCCCGCCTTGGCGAGGTAGGTGCCGTCGCCGGCGCCGATCAGCACACCGTCGAGCACGAAGACGACGCCGGCGACCGGCTGGCCGAGGGCGGCCACGACCAGCACCGGGGTCAGCAGCGCCCGCACGTCCGGGTCGGGGGTGAACAGCACGCCGAGCACCGGGCTGGCGGCCGCGAGCAGGACGCCGGTCGCGACGCCGCTGAGCGCTCCCCACCGGATCATCCGCTCGGTCACCGCCCGCGCGGTGTCCGCGTCACCCGCGCCCAGGTAGCGACCGGTCAGCGCTTGCGCAGCGATGGCGACGGCATCCAGGACGAAGGCGAGGAACCCCCAGATCGTGAACGCGAGCTGGTGGGCGGCGACGGCGCGGTCGTCGCCGGCGGTCGCCAGCACGACGGCGTACGTCGTCACGATCAGCGCCGCCCGGAGGGTGAGGGTGCGGATCACCAGGGCGACGGCCGCGTGGGCGGCGGCGCGGATGCCGGCCAGGTCGGGGCGCAGCGCGGCGCCCTCACGCCGGGCGCCCCGGATCACGACCGCCAGCAGCGCTGCGGCCGACAGCACCTGGGCGAGCACCGAACCCAGCGCCGAGCCGGCGATGTCCAGTCGTGGGAGTGGGCCGGCGCCGTACACCAGGGTCAGGTTGAGCACGATGTTGAGCGCGTTGCCCGATACCGCCACGACCAGCGGGGTGCGGGTGTCCTGGAGGCCGCGCAGCACGCCCGTGGCGGCGAGCATGAGCAGCAGCGGCGTCGTGCCGAGGAACGCCAGGCGCAGATAGGTGCGCGCCTGCTCGGCCACGGCACCGGAGACCCCGAAGGCGCCGACCAGCGGGCCGGTGAGCAGGACCCCGGCGACGGTGGCGAGAACGCCGATGGCCACGGCGAGCCAGAGCCCGTCGACGCCCTGCTCGAGGGCCCGGCGCCGGTCCCCCGCGCCGACGTGACGGGCCACCGAGGCAGTGGTGCCGTAGGCGAGGAAGATGCACAGACCGACGACGGTCTGGAGGACCACCCCGGCGATGCCCAGCCCGGCGAGCTCGGGGGTCCCGAGGTGGCCGACGATGGCGGCGTCGGAGAGCAGGAAGAGGGGCTCGGCCACGAGCGCGAGGAACGCCGGCCACGCCAGCCGGACGATCTCCCGGTCCAGGCGCCGCGCGTCGAGGCGGGACATCCGCGGCTCCCTCGTCTCGGGCGTGTCGGGGGCCTGTGGAAAGCTGGCCCTTCCTGTAGATAGCCGCTCATCATGGACCGCCAAGTCGACAAACCCACACCGGCGTCCAGATGACGGTCAGGTGAACAAGATTCTTTCTCGTTTTCTGGTGTGCACAGCCTGCACATCCTGTTTTCGCAGGTCAGTCGGCGTATGAGCGGAGGGCGGAACAACTCCTCCACAGGGTTGTCGACAGGTCGTGCACAACGCAGCGCGTGTCGTCCACGACCCGGCCGCAGTTATCCCCAAGGCCTGTGGATAAGCCGCTTCCCGTGCGGTCGTCGGGCCACGTAGCGTCCCCCTGCTGGAGGGTGGTGCAGCGGTCGCGCAACGCTGTCGGTGCTCCCCCCTACGGTCGTGGCCACAAGGTCGTCGTACGGCGTCTCGGGGGGACATGGCTCGCACTCGGGGCAGGGCATGGAAGGGGATGGCGTGAGCATCGTCGAGAGCGACGCGCGAGGGTTCCCCGAGCCTCCGTTCAGCCGTGGCGAGGAGTGGGGCGACGGCCCGGCGCCCTATGAGCCCGGCGAGGCGCCCTACCGTCCCGGCGACCGCACGCCGCCCCAGGACATGGCGGCCGAGCAGTCGGTGCTCGGCTCGATGCTGCTGTCCAAGGACGCCATCGCCGACGTCGCCGAGTCGCTGCGGGGCCACGACTTCTACCGCCCCTCCCACGAGATCATCCACGACGCGATCATCGACCTCTACGGCCGCGGCGAGCCGGCCGACCCGGTCACGGTCGCCGCCGAGCTGGGTCGTCGCGGCGAGCTCGAGCGCGTGGGCGGCGCCCCCTATCTCCACACCCTGTCGGCCAACGTGCCGATCGCGGCCAACGCCGGCTACTACGCCGAGATCGTGCG
>JAGQUE010000247.1 GCA_020438665.1 Nocardioidaceae bacterium
GGGTTGACCCGCATGACCTCCTCGACCGCGGCCTTGCCCAGCTCGGGGCGCTCGGCGAGCAGGCGCCACTGGTCGGGGTGCTCGAGGAAGGTCGTCATCGCCAGCCCGATCTGGTTGCGGGTGGTGTCGTAGCCACCGAAGACCAGCAGCACGAGCCCGTCGCGCAGCTCGTCGTGGCTGAGCTTGCCGTCCTCGGCGCGGGAGGCGTTGACCAGCGCTGAGACGAAGTCGTCCTTGGGGTTGGCCACCCGGTCCGCGACGAGCGCGTCGGCATAGTCGTAGAGGCGGGCCAGCGAGGCCTCGATGCGGGGCAGCTCCTCGCGGACGGTGACGCTGAGCGCGAGCCCGATCGTGGTCGCCTCCTTGGCGATGATCGGCCACTCCTCCTCGGGCAGGCCGAGCATGATCGCGATGACGCGGGCGGCGTAGGGCTCGGCGAACTCCGACATGAACTCGCACGAGTCGGGCTTGCGGAAGTTGTCGACGAGCTCGTTGGCCAGCGCCTGGAAGCGCGGGACCAGGCTCTCGATGAGCTTGGGTGAGAACGCCGGGTTCATCAGGCGGCGCAGGCGGTGGTGCTCGTCGCCCTCCTTGTTGAGCAGCCAGCTGGCCCACCAGCGCGCGAACGGGCCCTCGGTGATGCCGTTGTGTGCCGGCCAGGCGACCGAGCCCTGACGCAGCTTGGGGTGCTTGATGAGCCGGTTCATCTCGTCGTAGCGCAGCACGGCGATGCCGTACGGCGTGCGGGCGTACCAGCTCTGTTCGCGGGCCTCGTGCACCTCGGCGGAGGTGATGGAGAAACCGGGCGCGGTGACGTCGAGGAACGGAACCTCCGGCGTCGTCGTGGTGGTGGTCATGCACGTGCTCCACACCTGTCCGGGAATAGGGTGTCGCAATACTCCAAAGTTAGAGGATTAATGTCAAGGGGTGTGTCCGCCATCCGGTCCCGCGGCAGCGGCGTACGGGGGCCCGGACCTCAGAGCCCGACGAGGCGATCGGCCACCGCGACCACCCAGCCCGGACCGTCGGGCACCTCGGCGACATCGACGAACCCCGCCTCGCCGACGGCGGGCATCACCGGAAGGCGCGTCCCGACCACCCAGGTCGCGGTGTTGGCGGCGAGCACGCGACGCTCGCGGTTGACCACCACCGCCTCCTGGGGGGCGGTGCGCAGGATCGCGATGAGGCGCGGCTCGAGCTGACTCATGACGACGTCGCCGCCGGCCACCCCGAGGAAGGCGCCGTCGGCCATGACGGGGACGCTCATCGTCACGACATAGAGGCCGGCACCCGAATAGTCGACGTAGGGCCCGAACGCGTTGCGGGCGCCCCCGTCGCGGGCCTGCTGGAACCACTCCATCTGGAGGTAGTCATAGATGTCGACGCTGGTGGCGTCGAAGTTGAGCCGCAGTCGCGCCAGCTCGTCGCCCGACCGCTGCCACCAGATCAGGAACCGCTCCTGACCGGCCACGGTGCCCGGCTCGGCGACATAGCCCATGCCGGTCAGCGACGGGTGCGCCGCCATACGGGGCGCGATCGCCGACTCCAGCGGCGAGAGGCTGCGCTCGGTGCACGGACCGCTCCCCGCACCCGCCCGGCACCCGAGCACCTCGCCGGCGAGGGCCTCCAGGGAGTCGAAGACGGGTCCGACCAGGGCGCTGACCCCGGCGGCCAGGTGCTGGGCGGTCGGCGCGCTGGTCATCAGGCCTCCTGCGGTTCGGTGAGGACGAGGCGGAGCGAGATCATGCGGCGCAGCTCCCAGGCGACGTGCTCCTCCGCGAGGCTGCGGGCCTTGTCGCCGTCCTCCGAGACCACCGCGGCCGCCAGGGCGTGGTGGTCGGCAACCATCTTGGCGATGTCGATCGGCCGGCCGACGGGAAGCCACAAGAGCCCCGAGACCTCTGCCTGGAGCGCGACCTCGCGCCGGGTCAGCCGCTCGGACTGGGAGGCGATCGCGACCTCGATGTGGAAGCGGCAGTCGGCCCGGATCCGGTCGCCCAAGGTGGCGGCGGCGCCGAGCTGCTCGGTGAGCGCGAAGAGCCGGCGCATGTTGACCGCCGAGGCCCGCTCGGCGGCGAGCCGGGCGGCCTGCCCGGCGACCGCGACGTGCTCGTCGGCGAGGTCGCGCAGCTCGGAGGTGGTCAGCCCGACGAGCCGGGCCCGGAGGTAGTCGACCGGCGGTCCGGCCGGGCGCTTGATGAAGGACCCGCCACGCCGGCCGCGCCGGGTCTCCACCAGGCCGCGCTGGCGCAGCTCGGCGAGGGCGTCGCGGGCCGTCATCGGCGCGACGTTGAACTGCCGGGCCAGCTCCACCTCGACGGGCAGCTGCTCGCCGTCGCTCAGCAGGCCGAGGTGGATCGCCTCCGTGATGCGCTGGACCAGCTCGTCGGCGCGACTGGAGGACGTCGCCGGGCCGATCAGGGGCGACAAGGACGACACCGGACCTCCCTTCGGCACCTGGCCGGTGTGGCGCTGCAGCAAAAGTCTGGCACGACCCATTGCGCTTTAACCAACAGAATTGTAGTTTTTCCGGCATCCACTGGCTCGGGCCACCAGACCGACCCTCGTTCCGTGCCTTCTCAGACCGGGAGCCAACGCATGACCTCTCCGACGTCACATCCACAGCACGACGCCGACGGCTATTACGACTACCACGACCACGACGACGCGGCCCACCTCAACGCACTGGGCTACAAGTCGGAGTTCAAGCGGGACATGAGCCCGTGGGCCAACTTCTCGCTCGGGTTCACCTATCTGTCGCCCGTCGTCGGCATCTACACCGTGTTCGCCTTCGCGCTCGCGACCGGCGGCCCGCCGATGATCTGGAGCCTCATCATCGTCGGCCTCGGCCAGCTCCTCGTGGCCCTCGTCTTCAGCGAGGTCGTCGCCCAGTTCCCCGTCGCCGGCGGCGTCTATCCCTGGGCCCGGCGGCTGTGGGGCCGGCGCTACGCCTGGATGACCGGCTGGGTCTACCTGGTCGCGCTGTTGACCACGATCGCGTCGGTGACCTACGGCGCCGGCTTCTACATCGCGCCGTTCTTCGGCTTCGACGCGACGGTCAACAACACCATCGCCTTCGCGCTCGCGCTGCTCGCGCTGGCCACCGCCATCAACTTCATGGGCACGAAAGTCCTTGCGAAAGCGGCGATCATCGGATTCACCGCAGAGATCATCGGTGCCCTCGTGGTCGGCGTCTGGCTGCTCGTCGCGCACCGCCACCACAACCTCGGCGTGCTGTTCGACAGCTTCGGCGCAGGCGGCGACGGCAACTACATGTGGGCGTTCGCCGCGGCCGCCCT
>JAGQUE010000248.1 GCA_020438665.1 Nocardioidaceae bacterium
CATGTTCTTCACATAGTCGGCGTGGCCCGGCATGTCGACGTGGGCGTAGTGCCGCGTGGCCGTCTCATACTCCACGTGCGCGATGTTGATCGTGATCCCGCGCTCGACCTCCTCCGGAGCCTTGTCGATCCGGTCGAAGGCGACGAACCGGTTGGCCGGGTCGGCCTCGGCGAGGACCTTGGTGATCGCCGCGGTGAGCGTGGTCTTGCCGTGGTCGACGTGACCCATCGTGCCGATGTTGAGGTGAGGCTTGGTGCGAAGGAACTGGCTCTTGGCCATGGTGATGCTTCCGTTTCCGATGGTGTGGCCCGCTCGGCCTGCTGGAGGCTGGGGCCGGTGGTACGACGTGACGTCACCGCACGCAGCGCTCGTCGCGGGCGGCGCGTGCCAGGACCTGGCTTGATGAGCTGGCGACCCTCCCCCGCGGGTCCTGCCGTGGCGGCAGGAGGGTCAGCCTCGGGCGCCGTCAGTGGCGACATCGGCGTAGGCAGCATCGACCGACAGGCACAGGCCCGCCAGGTGCACGCTCACGCCGTACTCGAACACAGTCGGAGAAGGTAGGCCGGCGAAGGGCTGTGCGCCAACAGGTTTTCGCCGCACCGCCGCCGGCGGTCAGTTGATGATCTCGCCCCGCTCGTCGGCGCGGATCGCCGCGATCCGGTCGCGCCAGCCCTGCAGCGCCTCGGGATCCAGCCGCGTCCAATCGTGGACCTCGGCGACGACGCGGAGCGGATCCCGACTGCGATAGGAGCGGGTCGGGTTGCCGGGAAACTTCTTGTCCGTCACGTTGGGGTCGTCCTCGAAGACACCCGTCGGCTCGACCGCATAGACACGCGGCTCGCCGTCGCCCGCCGCCAGCTCGGCGGCCAGTCCGGCGCCGTCCCGGAGCGCCGTGAAGTAGATGTGGTTCATCACCACCTCGGGCCGGTAGTTCGACCGGAAGCCCGCGGTGAGCAGGTCACCGACCCGCAGGTCGGCCTTGGTGCCGTGGAAGAAGGGACCCTCGTCGAGGACGTCGCTCACCCGACAGAGCCTAGGTCGGCGTACGGCGACGCCGGCCGCGTCGCGCCCTCACGCGCGGCCGAACCAGCCCTCCGCCCGCGCCGACCAGGCGGCGATGACCACGGCCGCGACCTCGGAGATCGCGGCGAGCCAGGCATACCAGCTCCACCCGGCCTGGATCCCGAACAGGCCGACGCTCGTCGAGATGAGGAACGCGCCGAGCGTGCTCGCCCCGAACCCCGCGAGCAGCAGCAGTGGCAGCCAGTGCTGCCACCGGACCAGCAGGACGGCGATCACCAGCCCGGCCACCACGTTGACGACGAACAGCGCTCCGACCGTGCCCTGGTCCTTGACGCCGTCGAACCACAGATAGAGGTGGACGACCGCCGACACGACCGCCATCGCTGCACCCAACCCTCGAGCCCCCATCACCCCTCCGATCACCGTGGGCCGCTGCCCGGCGGCAGCGGACGGATCCCTGTGGGTGAGGACGGACTGGCGCCCGATCCGGTTCACCACCTGCCGCCCGACGTCGGGAGCGAGCGTCGCGAAGCCGGCGGCCTCGATCGGCCGGCGTTGTCGGCGGGTGGCCCTAGCGTCATGTCATGGCACACACGCATCACGCACTCGACTACGTCGAGATCAACGTCAGCGACCTGGCCACCGCCAGGTCCTTCTATGGGTCGGCGTTCGGCTGGGCGTTCAACGACTACGGCCCCACCTATGCCGGCATCCGCTCACCTGACGGCGAGGGAGAGGTCGGTGGCCTCAACGCCACCCAGCCGCCCGGGCCGGGCGGGCCGCTCGTCCTGCTCTTCTCCGACGACCTCGACGCCACGGTCGAGGCGGTGACAGCAGCGGGCGGGACCATCGCGAGCGGTCCCTATGAGTTCCCCGGCGGTCGGCGCTTCCACTTCGCCGACCCCAGCGGCAACGTCCTGGGGGTCTGGTCGCCGCACTGACCCACTCCGCCGCCGGTTGAGGAGGTCGCGTCGCGATCGCCTCGAAACCAGCCGCGCCGCCTGGTTGGATGGCCCGATGCGACTCCTCGTCATCGGCGGCACCCGGTTCGTGGGCAGACACCTGGTCGAGGCGGCCCTCGCCGCCGGGCACGAAGTCACTCTTCTGCACCGATCGGCGACGAGCCTGTTCCCGTCCGCCCGCCACCTGCTGGCCGACCGCAATGGCGACCTTGCCGTGCTGGCCGAGGGCGAGTGGGACGCGACGGTCGACGTCTGCGCCTATCTGCCGCGCCAGGTCCGCTCGCTCGCAGAGGCGCTCGGCGGCCGCGGCGGCCACCACGTGCTGGTCTCGAGCGTGTCGGTCTATGCCGGCCTCACGGGGCCCGACACGGACGAGGACGGGCCGACCTTCAGCCCCCTGGGCGACGAGGTCACCAAGATCACCGAGACGACCTATGGCCCGCTCAAGGTGGCGTGCGAGCTCGCGGCACGGGCGGCGTACGGCGAGCGACTGGCGATCGTCCGCCCGACCTATGTCGTCGGGCCCCACGACCCGACCGGCCGGTTCACCTGGTGGATCCGCAGGATGTCCCGCGGTGGTGAGGTGCTGGCCCCGGGCGCTCCGACCGACCCGGCCCAGGTGGTCGACGTGCGCGATCTCGCGGACTTCATGGTCGGCCTCGCGGCCGACGCGACCGCCGGCGTGTTCAACGCCGTACGGCCGGCCCAGCCGTGGTCTGAGCTCGTCGAGGCGATGGCGCAGGTCGCGCCCACCGACGCGCGGCTCACCTGGGTCGACGGCGGCTGGCTGACCGACCAGGGCGTCGACGGCTCGGACCTCCCGCTGTGGAGCGAAGGCAGGGTCGACTGGGAGTCGGCCGTGTCGCCCGCACGAGCGCAGGCAGCGGGCCTGCGGCACCGCCCGCAGCCCGACACCATCCGCGACACCGCCGCATGGGCCACCACCGACGACGTCCTGGTCGACGGCGTCGGCCTGTCCCCTGACCGCGAGGCGGACCTGCTCACCCGCTGGGCATCGTCCGCCGGGGCGTGAGCCCTGGCCCGGTGGCTAGTCTCAGCGCCCGGCGCAGTCGTCGACGTAGCGCAGCCAGTTGCGCAGCTCGAGCTCGCGGATCCGTGGGTCGATGATGTCGTCACCGATGTTGAGCTCGGCGCGGAGCTCAGCGGAGTCGGGGTCTGCGTGGAGCGCCTTCATCGCATGGGCATAGCGGGCGACGGCGTCCTCGTCGGGGAAGAAGCCCTCCTTCACCAGGGCGGCGGCCCGGGCGGCGATGAGGCGTCCCATCTCGAGCAGGTTGTATTCGGGGTGGTATTGAGTCGCCCAGAAGCTGCCGATGATCGCCGCCTGCACATGGCTGTGGTCGTTGGTGGCCAGCAGCTCGACCCCGTCCGGGAGCACCGTCACCTCGTCGAGATGCATGATGAAGGCGTCGAACTTCGCCGGCTTGCCCTCGTGCATCGGCATCGTCGCCGCGACGTCGGTGAGCGCGATGTCACGCGCGACCCCCCACTCGCGACCGCGGGGGTTGACCTCGACCTGGCCGCCGGCCACGACCGAGGCCAGCTGGATGCCCCAACAGCTGCCCCAACAGGCCGTCCCGGCGTCGAGCAGCTCGCGGGCGAAGGTGCGCTGGGCGACCACACGCGGGTCGTCGGTGTCCCCGAGCCGCAGGTCCGACCCGGTCCAGATGACGCCGTCGAAGTCGGCGATCGTCGTTCCGGCCGGCAGGGCGAAGTCGGGGTCGGCGATATAGACGATCTCCGTCGTGGCGTTGGGCGCCTCCCGGGCGAGGACGTCGCGGAACAGGTCGTGAGGGTGGCCGACGTCCTGCCGGTCGAAGTTGTCACGGCTGGCCTGCGGATAGCAGTTGACGATCAGGATGCGGTGGGCCGCCGTCGTGGTGGGTGAGGTCATGCGGGGGCTCCGATCTGGGACTGCCTGGCACTGGCCACGCGTTGGGGGAAGTCGGTGATGATCCCGGTGATGCCGATCTCGATCAGCTGGGCGATCTCATCGGGATCGTTGGGCTGGTAGGGGTTGACCTTGAGCCCCCGGGCGAGGACCTCGCGCAGCTCGTCGACGGTGACGCGGGTCATCCGAGGGTTGAAGGTCGTGAACCTCGTGTCGGAGAAGTCGATCGGGTCGGCCGGGAAGAGGCCGAGCACGACCTGCAGGTCGAACTCCGGTCGCTGCGCCGCTATCGCGGTGAGCCACTCGGTCCGCGATGACGAGAAGATCAGGTGGTCGGGGCCGATGCCGACCTCGTCGGCCAGCGTCAGCACCGCACCGACCAGGTCGAAGGTGTCACGCGGTGCGGGCTGAGTCTTGAGCTCGAGGTCGAGCCGCCAGTCCAGGTCGAGGGTCAGCTCGAAGGCCTCCCGCAGGGTCGGGACCTTCTCGCCGACGTACGACGCCAGCTCCGCCGCGGTGACTTCCCCCGCCGCCACCTGGCCGAACGGGTCGTCTCGCTCGAACCAGGAGCCTGCGTCGAGGGTGCGGATCTCCGCCAGGGTGTAGGTCGAGAACGCGGCCGGGACCCGGTCGGGGAACTTGTCGGCCACGTCGGTGGTGCGCATCATCGCGTCGTCGTGCATGAGCACGATCTGCCCGTCGGCGGTGATGGCCGTGTCGGTCTCCCAGAGATCCGCGCCGAGCTCATGCGCCTTGCGGGCTGCGGCCAAGGTGTTCTCCGGCGCGAGGCTCCTCGCGCCCCGGTGGGCGATGATGCTGACCATTCCTGCTGCCTCTGTGACGCCGACGTGCCGATTCACTATATGACCGACCGTCCGGGTGGAGTCTCGAGGGTCTTGGCGCTTGTTTTCGAACATACGTTCGGTCTAGAATGGTGGCATGAGCGCACTCCTCGACCTGCACCCCGACGCCACCGGCGTCCTGGTGATGCTGGCGGGCGTGCACGCGCTGCTCGACGACACCGGTGAGATGTCGTTGGTCTCGGGGGACTATGCGACGGCGGTGCGCGAGATCGACCGGGCAGTCGCCAGGTTGCAGGCTGTCCGGCTCTCCCTGGTCGCCGCGGCCGACCGCGCGCACGTGGCTGCCGGTGCAGGGATGTCGGGGACGGGGGCGTGGCTGTCGAAGCAGACCCGTACGACGGGTGCGTCGGCGGCCGGGCAGGTCGCTCTGGCCGGCGCCCTG
>JAGQUE010000249.1 GCA_020438665.1 Nocardioidaceae bacterium
GACGGCCCCTTCGCGGAGACCAAGGACCTGATCGCAGGCTGGATGATCATCGACGTGGAGTCCCAGGAGCGCGCCGTCGAGCTCGCCGGCGAGCTGTCGGCGGCCCCCGGTGCCGGCGGCCGCCCGATCCACGAGTGGCTCGAGGTGCGCCCCTTCCTGGCCATGCCCGACACCATCGGCCCGGACCCCGCGCGGGCGTGACCGACCAGGCGACAGCCGAGGGCACCCCGGAGGACGAGGCCCTGCTCCGCGACCTGGCTCCCCAGGTCCTCGGGATCCTCGTCCGCCGGGGCGCCGAGTTCGCCGCGGCCGAGGACGCCGTCCAGGAGGCGCTGCTCAAGGCCTGGCGGACCTGGCCCGCGTCCCGGCCGAACGACGCCCGCGGCTGGCTCATCACCGTGGCGTGGCGAGCCTTCCTCGATGCGGCCCGGTCCGACCAGGCCCGTCGCTCCCGCGAGGACCGCCTGGACCTGGAGCCCTCGCCGGGGCCGGCCGAGCAGGCGGACGACACGTTGGACCTGTTCTTCCGCTGTGCCCACCCATCGCTCCCCCCGGCGGCCGCGGTCGCCCTGACGCTGCGCGCCGTCGGCGGGCTCACCACGCGACAGATCGCCTCGGCCTATCTCGTGCCCGAGGCCACGATGGCCCAGCGGATCAGCCGCGCCAAGCGGGCCGTGTCCGGCGTACGGCTCGACCGGCACGGTGACCTCGGCGTCGTGCTCCGCGTGCTCTACCTCGTCTTCAACGAGGGTTATGGCGGCGACGTCGACCTCGAGGCCGAGGCGATCCGTCTCACCCGCCAGCTCGCGCGGCTGACCGGCGAGCCCGAGGTCGCGGGCCTGCTCGCGTTGATGCTGCTGCACCACGCGCGGCGGGCCTCCCGGACCCGCGACGGGGGCGGCCTCGTGCCGCTGGCCGAGCAGGATCGCAGTCGGTGGGATACCCGGCTGATCGCGGAGGGCGTCGCGATCCTCCAGGCGGCGCTGGCGCGCGACCGGCTGGGCGAGTTCCAGGCCCAGGCGGCCATCGCCGCCCTTCACGCCGACGCCGCGAGCGCCGAGGAGACCGACTGGGTCCAGATCNNGATCGTCGAGTGGTACGACGAGCTGCTCGCCCTCAACGACAGCCCGGTGATCCGGCTCAACCGGGCGGTCGCCCTAGGCGAGGCCGACGGTGGCCCGGCCGGTCTGGGCGCCCTGCGCCAGGTCGACCCGGCGACACCGCGGTTCGTCGCGGCCTCGGCCCACCTCCACGAGCGGGCGGGCGACCTGGCCGCGGCCGCACGCCTCTATGCCGAGGCGGCGACACTCGCCCCCAGTCAGGCCGAGCACGACCACCTCGTGCGCCAGGCGGCCCGCGTCAACCAGGTGCTGAGCGACTGACCCTCGTCCGGCACGGTGTTGAGCCCGCCGTCGCTAGCACGTGTTGGAAGGCTTGTTTTCGAACAGGTGTTCGGTCTAGAATGGCGGCATGAGCGCCCTCCTGGACCTGCACCCCGACGCCGCCGGCGTCCTGGGGATGCTGGCGGGTGTGCACGCGCTGCTCGACGACGCTCCCGGCGTGGAGCTGGTCTCGGGGGACTATGCGACCGCGGTGCGGGAGGTTGACCGGGCGGTCGCGCGGCTCCAGGCGGTGCGGCTGGCGTTGGTGGCCGCGGCCGACCGCGCCGAGGTCGCTGCGGGTTCGGGCATGAGCGGGACGGGGGCGTGGCTGTCGAAGCAGACCCGTACGACGGGCGCCGCGGCGGCTTCGCAGGTGGCGTTGGCTGGTGCGTTGGCGTCGCTCCCGGCGACCGGGGCCGCGCTGCGGCATGGGACGGTGTCGGCCGAGCACGCCGCGGTCATCGCCGACGCTGCCCGCCAGCTCCCCGACTCCCTGGACGACGCGCAGCGTGGGATTGTCGAGGAGAGCCTGGTCGAGCAGGCCAAGACCCTCGACCCCGCCGCCCTGCGCAAGCAAGCCCGCCGCGCCCTGGAACGCGTCGCCACCCGCGAGGAGGCCGACCGCCACCACGACCGTGTGCTCCGCGACGAAGAAGCCCGCGCCAGGGCCAAGACCCGGCTGACCCTGCACGACAACGCAGACGGCACCCTGACCGGACACTTCACCGTCCCCACCATCGCCGGCGCGATCCTCAAGAAGGTCATCGGCCAGCTGGTCTCACCACGCCGCGGCAAACTGGGCGCGTCCCTGGCGCAGACCGGCCCGACCGGCGACGCGGTCGACTGGGCGCACCGCCAAGGTGAGGCGTTCACCGAGCTCCTCCAAC
>JAGQUE010000250.1:0-3349 GCA_020438665.1 Nocardioidaceae bacterium
ATGAGCGACCGGATCGCGGTCTTCAACGAGGGGCACATCGAGCAGGTCGCGGCCCCCGCGGAGCTCTATGAGCACCCCGCCTCCGACTTCGTCGCGGGCTTCGTCGGCACCTCCAACCTGATCACCGGCGCGGCCGCCGAGACGGTCCTCGGCAGGCCCGGCAGGTTCAGCATCCGGCCCGAGAAGATCCACTTCGCGGCCGCCGGCGAGCTGACCGAGCCGGTCCGCGCCAGCGGCACCGTGGCGTCGGTGGCCTATCTCGGGTCGGTCACCCACTTCCACGTCGACCTCGACTCGGGCGGCGCGCTCACCGTGCTCCGCCAGAACCTCCACGGCTCCGCCGACCAGGCCCTCTCCCACAGCGGCCAGCGGGTCGACCTCGGCTGGGCCGACGAGCACCTCATCACCCTGACCTCGGGAAGCACCACGGCGACACGGCCGACCTCATCGAAGGAGACACCATGAGAACCATGCGACGGACGCGCGTCGCTGCGGGCGGCGTCGTGCTGCTGATGGCCCTGGCGGCCTGCGGCACGTCCTCCGGCGGCGACAACGCGGGAGACACCGGCGAGGCGGGCGGCGGCGGCTTCACCCCGCCGGACGTCCCGATGGCCACCGAGCTCGGCGACAACGAGGGCACCCTGTCGGTGCTCGCCTGGCCTGGCTATGCCGAGGACGGCTCCACCGACAAGAGCGTCGACTGGGTGACGCCGTTCGAGAAGGAGACCGGCTGCCAGGTCGACGTCAAGGTGTTCGGCACCTCCGACGAGGCCGTCAACCTGATGAACTCCGGCCAGTACGACGTCGTCTCCGCCTCCGGCGACGCGTCGCTGCGCCTCATCGCGAGCGGAGCGGTGGCTCCGGTCAACACCGACCTGATCCCCAACTATGCCGACGTCTTCGACTTCCTCAAGGACCGCGACTGGAACTCCGTCGATGGCCAGATGTACGGCGTCCCCCACGGTTGGGGCGCCAACCTGTTGATGTACCGCACCGACAAGGTCTCACCGGCGCCGACCAGCTGGAGCGCCGTCTTCGACGACGCGAGCGCGTACGCCGGCAAGGTGACGTCCTATGACTCGCCGATCTATATCGCCGACGCGGCGCTCTACCTGATGAAGACCAAGCCGGAGCTCGGGATCAAGAACCCCTATGCCCTCGACCAGGACCAGCTCGCCGCGGCGGTCGACCTGCTCAAGGCGCAGCGCGAGAACGTCGGTGAGTACTGGTCGGACTACCTCAAGCAGATCCAGTCCTTCAGCAACGGCGACTCCGTGATCGGCACGTCCTGGCAGGTCATCGTCAACCTCGCCCAGTCCGAGAAGGTCCCGGTCGAGGCGATCCTGCCGACCGAGGGCGCGACCGGCTGGTCCGACACCTGGATGATCAGCCGCACGACCGAGCACCCCAACTGCGCCTACGCGTGGATGAACCACATCATCAGCCCCGAGGCCAACGACGCCGTGGCCGAGTGGTTCGGCGAGGCGCCGGCCAATGCGAAGGCGTGCGACCTCGCCACCGAGGGCTTCTGCGACCAGTACCACGCCGGGGACGCGGCGTACGCCGACCAGATCTGGTACTGGACCACGCCGATCGAGCAGTGCCTGGACGGTCGCACCGACGTGACGTGCACGACCTATCAGGACTGGCAGACCGCCTGGACCGAGATCAAGGGCTGACCAGTTGACCGACGGACGGCACCCCCAGCCACCGCCTCAGTCGCGGGGCGGCCGATCGCGACTCGGCTCCAGGCTCGGCCTGGCCGGGCTGATCGGCCCTCCCCTGCTGTGGCTGGGGGTGTTGTACCTCGGCTCGTTGGCGGCGCTGTTCATCACGTCGCTGTGGACCACGGGGCCGTTCGGCCAAGGGGTGGCCCGGATCTGGAACCTCGACAACTACCGCGAGCTGTTCACCGTCGAGGTCTATCGCACCATCACCTTCCGCACCCTCGTCACCGCGATCTCGGTGACGGTGATCGACGCCGTGCTCGCCTTCCCGATCGCGCTCTACATCGCCAAGGTCGCCTCGCCGCGGATGCGCCGGATCCTCGTCATCCTCGCGATCACGCCGCTGTGGGCGTCCTACCTCGTCAAGGCCTATGCCTGGCGCGGGATGTTCTCCTCGTCCGGACCGGTGGCGTGGCTGGCCCACCCGTTCGGTCTCGACACCCCCGGCTATGGCCTGCTCGCCACCGTCGTCACGCTGGCCTACCTGTGGCTGCCCTACATGATCCTGCCGATGTACGCCGGCCTGGAGCGGCTGCCCGACTCGCTGCTCGAGGCGTCGGCCGACCTGGGCGCGGGTGCCGGCATGACCCTCCGTCGCATCATCGTGCCGGTACTCTTCCCGGCGTTCGTGGCCGGCTCGATCTTCACCTTCTCGCTGACCCTCGGTGACTACATCGCCGTCAAGATCGTCGGCGGGGCCAACCAGATGCTCGGCAACGTCGTCTATGACAGCTTCCTCACGGGCAACAACCTCCCGTTCGCCGCCGCGGTCTCGACCATCCCGGTCGTGATCATGCTGGCCTACCTGACCGCCGTCCGCCGGACAGGAGCTCTGGAGAACCTGTGAACCTCACGAAGCCGGCGCGGTGGACCCTGGGGGCCCTGACGCTGCTGACCCTGGCGTTCATCTATGGCCCGCTGGGGCTGGTCCTGCTCAACTCGTTCAACAAGTCCCAGACCTTCGCGTGGCCGCCCACCGGGCTGACCACGAAGTGGTGGTCGGTGGCGTGGCGGTCCGAGGGTGCCCGCTCCGCCGTCGGGGTCTCCGTGGAGGTCGCGCTCATCGCGACGGCGATCGCGCTGGTCCTCGGGACGATGGCGGCGCTCGCGCTGAGCCGCTACCGCTTCTTCGGCCGGGACGTGGTCTCGCTGCTCATCATCTTGCCGATCTCGCTGCCCGGCGTGGTCACCGGCATCGCGCTGGCCAACGCCTTCTTGACGATGCTCGGGATCCAGCTCGGTTTCCTGACGCTGGTGATCTCCCACGCGACGTTCTGCATCGTGACGATCTTCAACAACGCGATCGCGCGGCTGCGCCGGATGGGCGGCTCGCTCGAAGAGGCCTCCGCCGACCTCGGCGCCGGCTGGTTCACGACGTTCCGCCTGGTGACGCTGCCGATGCTGCGCTCGGCGTTGCTGGCCGGTGGGCTGCTGTCGTTCGCGCTGAGCTTCGACGAGATCATCGTGACGACGTTCACCGCCGGTCAGGGCATCGAGACCCTGCCGATCTGGATCCTGTCCAACCTGTTCCGCCCCAACCAGGCCCCGGTCGTCAACGTCGTCGCCGCCGCCCTGATCCTGCTCTCGGTCGTCCCCATCTGGCTGGCCCAACGGCTCGCCGG
>JAGQUE010000250.1:3419-5394 GCA_020438665.1 Nocardioidaceae bacterium
TGTCACTTCTCGGCCGAAGTTTCGGTCGAGAAGTGCTGGTTTCACCGGCGCGCCGGTGAAACTGGCACACCTCAGTCGTCCCCGAGCAGCATCCGGACGGACGTGGCGACATCGAGGGCCTGGCTCTCGATGAGGGTCTTCATCGAGGCGTCGCCGGTGAGCCAGATCAGCAGCTGGCCGACGATGAGGTGGCGTACGGCGAGCACGACGGTCGCATAGGACCCGTGCGCGAGGCTGACCAGGTCGAGGGGGTGGTCGTCGGCCTTGTCGACGACGTCGGTGACCGCGTCGGCGAGGGACAGCAGCGAGCTGGTCATCGCGGAGACCCGGGTGACGTCGTGCTCGTCGAGGCCCAGCGAGCAGAGGTTGAAGCCGTCGGCGGTGCCGATCATGGCCGAGGTGACGGTGGGGGTGGACTCGACGACACTGCGCAGGATCGGGAGCAGGGCCCGGCCGATCTGCTCGGACCACAGGTTCCAGTCCGCAGCGATGTCGCTGTCCATCTCGGTGCCATGGGCCTCGAGGCTGGCATCAGGCTCTCGGTGCAACGGAAGCACCTCCGCGACATGCTCGTCGTCAAAGCCGTCGATCGGTGCAGGCAGTCCGGCCATCACCCGACTCCCTCCACGACCGCGGGGACCCGGAGGGCCGTCCGCAGGACGCGATCAACGTCTTCCTTCTCCCGAGGATCGGCCGTCAGGAGCGGGATCTGAGCATCCTGCCGGTCGACGACCGAGCGGAACTCCTCCAGCGGGACCTGCGCGTGCTCGAACCTGGTGAGGACGACGGTCAGCTTGTGGGTCGACACCTCGTTGGCGATGAACTCCAGCCACAGCTCAGTGTCGAGGAGGGCGTGCTCGTGGTGGCTGTAGAGCCAGATGACCACACCGCTGCTGCGCGGCATCGCCGACTTGCGGACGACGTCGAAGCGCTCCTGGCCGGGCGTGCCCACGATGGACACCCGGCTCCCGTCGGGGGCGGACCACTGGCCGATCTCGAGACCGACGGTGGTGGTCGCCTTCAGATGCCGGCCTCCGCGCAGCATCATGGCCGTGCTGGCCACGTCGGTCGTCGCGACCGAGGAGTCCGACACGGTGCACACAGCGGTGGTCTTGCCGACGCCGAAGGGGCCGACGAACGCGACCTGCCGGTTGGTGGTGCCGCCGATGACCGACTTCATGCACTCACCCCCGATCCGTTCGGCGTGGCTGCCGCGGCGGCGGGTTGCCGAGCGGCTCTCACCGAAACGTAGGTGCGGGATCCGCGCTGCCGCAGACGAATGGAGAAGAACGAAGGTAAAAACCCGGCTCCGTCGTCGGGTGGGCGACGGCCGTCACACGGCGTACGGCGCCAGCTCCCCCGCCAGGTCGGCGTGGGCACGGCCGCGCACGAGCGTGCCGTCCCCAGTGTGCTCGAGCGACTCGATGTCGGCGTTCTGGTGCACCTTGTTGAGCAGGTCGCCCCGCTCATAGGGCAGCAGCGCCGAGAACTCCACGCCGGGTCGCGGCAGCTCGGCCTCGACGGTGCGCAGCAGGTCGTCGATGCCCGCACCGGTGCGCGCCGACACCACCACGGAGTGGGGCTCGCGCTGCCGGAGGCGCGCCACCACCATCGGGTCGGCGGCGTCGGCCTTGTTGATGACGACGAGCTCGGGCACCTTGTCGGCGCCGATCTCGGCGAAGACCTCGCGAACGGCGGTGATCTGGCCCTCGGGGTCGGGGTGCGAGCCGTCGACGACGTGCACGATCAGGTCCGCGTCGGCCACCTCCTCGAGTGTGGAGCGGAACGCCTCGACGAGCTGGTGGGGCAGATGGCGCACGAACCCGACGGTGTCGGTGACGGTATAGATGCGGCCGTCGCCGGTCGTCGTACGACGGGTGGTCGGGTCGAGCGTCGCGAACAGCGCGTCCTCGATGAGGACGCCGGCGTCGGTGAGCCGGTTGAGCAGCGAGGACTTGCCGGCGTTGGTGTAGCC
>JAGQUE010000251.1 GCA_020438665.1 Nocardioidaceae bacterium
AGTACGGCGACACCGCGAACCCTGGGTGTCGCCGTACTCGCGGACTGCATGTCGACTACTTGGCCGAGATCGCGCCGACGATGCCCTGTGCCTCCGAGGCGATCGACGCCTCGAGCGGGGCGGAGCCGGCCTGCTCGGCGGCGGCCTGCTGACCCGCGTCGGAGACGATGTAGGACAGGTAGCCCTTGACCAGCGCCGCCTCGTTGGCGTCGTCGTAGTGCTGGCACGCGATCAGGTAGGACGCGAGCAGCAGCGGGTAGGCGCCGGACTCGGTGGTGGTCCGGTCGACGTCGACCGCCATGTCTACCGAGGCACGGCCGGACACGCGCGGCGACACCGCGATGACCTTGGCTGCCCCCTCAGCCGTCGGCGGGTTGAACTCGTCGCCGACCTGAATGGAGACCTTGCCCAAGTCACCGGCCTGGCTCTCGTCGGCATAGCCGATGGTGCCCTCGCCACCGCTCACGGCCGCGATCAGGCCCGAGGTGCCCTCACCAGACTCGCCGCCCTTGATCGGCCACACGCCGTCCGGGTCGTAGGACCAGCTGCCCTCACCGGCCTTGGAGAGGTAGTCGGTGAAGTTGCCAGTCGTGCCGGAGTCGTCCGACCGGTGAACCGGCGTGATCGCCGTGTCGGGCAGGTCGACGCCGTCGTTGGAGGCCGTGATCGCCGGGTCGTTCCACTTGGTGATCTTGCCGTCGAAGATCTGGGCGATCACCGAGGCGGACAGGTTGAGGCTGTCCACGCCCTCGAGGTTGAACACCACGGCGATGGGGCTGACATAGGCCGGGACCTCGATCGCGTCCTCGCCGCCGCAACGCTCCTTGGCCGCGGTCAGCTCACCCTCGTCGTCGTTGAGGTAGGAGTCGGAGCCCGCGAACGAGTAGCCCCCGTTGTTGAAGTTCTCGCGCCCGGTGCCGGAACCCACCGGGTCGTAGTTGATGGTGACATCGGCGTTGTCGGTCTGGAAGCCCGCGCGCCACGCGCCCTGGGCGGACTCCTGGGAGCTCGCGCCGCCGGCGTTGAGGGTGCCGGAGAGGGCGGTGCTGCCCGTGTCGCCACCGTCACCCGAGGTGTCGCCCTCGTTGGACGCGCCGCAGGCCGAGAGGGTCAGGGCCAGGGCAGCGATGCCGGGCAGGATCGCCCGACGGATGGAAGAGGTCTTCACTCTCACTCCTGAGTGTTTCGACTTGATCGTTCTGACGCCTGCGACGCTAGGCACACGAGGTGTCTGGAACCGGCGGAGTCGGTGAACGGAGAGTGAACAGGGGTCGCCTAGTCGGCGACGTGCGGTGTGACGGGAGACACCGAGCCGCAGGTCACGCGGGCCACTGCTCGGTGGCGACCACGGCTCCCTTGCGGTGGTGGACGACCAGCAGTGAGCCCGCCTCGAGCTTGGGGTCGGTGACCCCGAGGGCGTCGAAGACGGTCGGCAGCACCGGCCGATGCGTGCACACCACAGCGGGCTCGCCGGAGTGGAGGAGCTCGTCGAGGAGCTTGACGACCCTGGTGGCGCGGGCGTCCTCCTCGCTCAGCTTGTCGGTCGCCGAGAGCGGCCAGCCCGAGGCCTCGGCGTACGGCGCGAGCGTCTGCACGCAGCGGGCGCTGCTGGAGGACACCAGTGTCGAGCACCCGAACGCGGACAGGACGGGGACGAGCCTGCGCGACTGCGACAGTCCCGCGACCAGGAGCGGCCGCAGCCGGTCGTCCTGGCGCCACGCCTTGCGCGAGCGGGCCTGGGCGTGCCGCAGCACGACCAGTGCTCGCGTGTTCTTGCGGAAGCGGTCGGCTTCGCCGAGGGTGGCCCGGTCGTAGTCATAGGTGAGGAGCTTGTCGACCTTGCCGCGGGCCACCCAGCGGACCTCGTCGATCTCCTTGTTGGGGGCGTAGCCGCTGATGTCGCCGTCGTCGAGCAGGCGGCCGACCCAGTAGTGCACGGTCTTCATCCGACCACTGGCGATCCGGTAGCGCTGGCTGGCCAGGCGCGGGCCGAGCCTCACGGCCAGGCCGGTCTCCTCGCCGACCTCACGGACAGCGGCCGCGATGGCCGACTCGCCCCGGTCGAGCTTGCCCTTGGGGAAGGACCAGTCGCCATAGCGAGGTCGGTGCACCACCAGCACGTCGCCACCCTTGCGGGTCACGACGGCTCCGGCGGAGATCACGTCGGGTCGCTGCGCCATGCGCCCTAGTCAAGCACCGCACGGGGGCCCCGCCCCCGTGACCCCCCGACACCTGCCAGGGTTCAGCCCGGTCTCTCGCTCACCGGAAGCGGCGCAGCCGCAGGCTGTTGCTGACGACGAACACGGAGCTGAAGGCCATGGCAGCACCCGCGATCATCGGGTTGAGTAGGCCGGCCGCGGCGAGCGGCAGGGCGGCGACGTTATAGGCGAACGCCCAGAACAGGTT
>JAGQUE010000252.1 GCA_020438665.1 Nocardioidaceae bacterium
CTCGTCGCCGAGGAGGTCCTCGTCGAGATCGACGGAGAGGTCGTCGACAAGGCCACCGGTGCCGCCGTCCTCGGCCACCCTGCCGAGGCGCTCGCCCTGGCGGTCAACGAGCTCGCCCGTCGCGGCCTGGCGATCGAGGCCGGCTGGACCGTGCTGACCGGAGGGATGACCGACGCCGTCGTGGCGACGCCCGGCACGACCGTCACCTGCCGCTTCGCCACCCTCGGTGCCGTCGACCTGTTCTGCGGCCCGGCCGAGGGGGCGGACGCCTGATGCCCCTGATCGAGGTCACCCTGGTCGAGGGGCGCAGCGCCGACAAGCTGCGCGCGCTCATCAGCGCCCTCACCCAGGCCGCCGTCGACACCATCGACGCCCCGCGCGAGTCGATCCGGGTGGTCCTCCGCGAAGTACCCGCGACCCATTGGGCCGCCGGCGACGTCACGATCGCCGAGCGGATCGCCGACGCCGAGACGCCAGGCAGGAGCTGAGCAGTGACAGAGCATGAGTTCTTCGGGCACTTCATCGACGGCAAGGAGGTGGGCTCCGTCAACGGTGGTCGTTTCACCACCGTCAACCCCTGGACCCAGGAGGTCTGGGCCGACGTCGCCCTCGGTGACCAGTCCGACGCCGACGCCGCTCTCGCTGCCGCCCGCCGCGCCTTCGACCTCGGTCCGTGGCCGCGGATGGGCTATGGCGAGCGCCAGGCGCTGCTCCACCGTTTCGCGGACCTGCTCGAGGAGCACGCCGATGAGCTGGGGGCCGCCGACAGCCGCGACATGGGCAAGCCGCTGGCCCAGTGCCGTCACGACGCCGCCCGAACCGCGCTCAACTTCCGCTTCTTCGCCGACCACGCCAAGATGGCGATGGCCGAGACGCTGCCGATGGACAGTGGCCACCACGCCTACACGCGCTATGAGCCCGCCGGGGTCGTCGTCGCGATCGCCCCGTGGAACTTCCCGATGATGCTGGAGTCGTGGAAGGTCGCGCCGGCGCTGGCCTGGGGCAACACCGTCATCCTCAAGCCCGCCGAGGACACGCCGACCTCCGCCACGATCATGGCGCGGCTGGCCTCCGAGGCCGGGATCCCTGACGGTGTCTTCAACGTCGTCCACGGCTATGGCGGCAACTCGGTCGGCGAGTTCCTCACCAAGGACTCCCGCGTCGACCGCATCACGTTCACCGGCGAGACCAACACCGGCCGGATCATCAGCCGGGCCGCCGCCGAGAACCTCACGCCCGTGTCGTTGGAGATGGGCGGCAAGAACTGCAACATCATCTTCGCCGACGCCGAGCTCGAGAACGCCGTCGACTGGTCGATCCAGTCCATCTTCCGCAACGCCGGCCAGATCTGCCTGTCGGGCAGCCGCCTCTATGTGCAACGCGGCATCTATGACGAGTTCCTCGAGCGGTTCGTGGCCAAGGCCGAGGCCATGAAGTTCGGCGACCCGCTGGACCCCGAGACGGAGTTCGGTCCGCTCGCCAGCCGGACCCACTTCGAGAAGGTGAAGGGCTACATCGACACCGTCGAGGCGGTCGGTGGCCGCATGCTCACCGGCGGGCTGGGTGACGGCTGGTTCGTCAAGCCGACCGTGCTGGTCGACATGCCGGCCGACAGCCCCCACGTGTGCGAAGAGATCTTCGGCCCCGTCGTCGTGGTGATCCCCTTCGACACCGAGGACGAGGTCATCGGGCTCGCCAACGACACCGCCTACGGTCTCGACGCCCAGCTGTTCACCGAGGACCTCCACAAGGCCCACCGGGTCTCCGCCCGCCTCAACGTCGGGTCGGTCTGGGTCAACTGCTTCTTCATCCGCGACCTGCGGGCGCCGTTCGGCGGCGTCGGCCACTCGGGGGTCGGCCGGGAAGGCGGCAACTTCAGCCGCGAGTTCTTCACCGAGCCCAAGGCCGTCATCATGCAGATCAACCGGGTCCCCAGCGACCGGGAGGTCTGAGGTCATGCCCACCGTCCGCATCGAGCCCCAGGGATGGGAGGCCCACCTGCGCGAGGGGGAGGCCATTCTCGCGGGGCTCAACCGCTGCGGCTACACCGTGCGCCAGATCGGCTGCCGGCGCGGTGGGTGTGGCATCTGCAAGCTCGAGCTGGTCGCCGGAGAGGTGACCTACGAGAAGGTCGTCGCGGACGATGTGCTGTCCGGTGACGAGAAGGCGGCGGGCAGATGTCTCACCTGCCGCGCCGTACCGAACGGCGACGTGACGCTCCACGTCGACGACGGTGAGATCAGTGCCGCGCCAGCGGGTCTGCTGCGGTTCCTGAACACATCAACCCCGCCGGCCAGGCCGGCCTCATCCATGCAAGGGAAGGACAGCTGAGATGGGTGTCATGAGGATGGGCTACGCCCACGTCCGGGTCACCGACCTGGCCGAGGCGAAGCAGCACTACGCCAACACCATGGGTCTCTACGAGACCCTCGACGAGGGCAACCGCGTCTACTACAAGGGCTGGGACGAGTGGGACCACCACTCGGTCGTGCTCGAAGAGGGCGGCGTCGGCGTCGTCAAGTTCGGTTTCAAGGTCGAGAAGCCCGAGGACATCGACGAGATCGAGCGCAAGGCGGCCACGTTCGGTGTCACCACCGAGCGCATGTCGGCCGGTGAGAACCCCGAGGTCTCCGACGGCATCCGGATCTTCACGCCCTCCGAGCACGTGCTCGAGGTCTACCACGCCCAGACCCTGATCGGCACCGAGGTCGGCACCCACAACCCCGACGCCTTCCCGCGTCACATGGTCGGCGTCGGCGTCCCCGCCCTCGACCACGCGCTGATCCTCGCCGACGACGTCGCCACCAACGAGGCGATGTTCAAGGAGCTCTTCGGCTACTTCCCGACCGAGCGGGTGCAGACCTCGCTGGACGACAACCACGACGTCATCGCCACCTGGCTGACCAACAACAACCAGATCCACCAGATCGCGATCCTCAACGGCCCCCAGGGCAAGCTCCACCACTTCGCGTTCAAGCTCGGTGACTGGAACGACGTGGGCCGTGCCGCCGACCTGTTCGCCATCGACGACGTCCCGATCGACATCGGCCCCACCCGCCACGGCATCACCCGCGGCCAGACGGTCTACTTCTTCGATCCGTCCGGCAACCGCAACGAGGTGTTCGCCGGCGGCTACCCGGCCTACCCGGACCGCCCGGTCAACGTGTGGACCCCCGAGCAGATCGGCAAGGGCGTCTTCTACCACGCTCGTGAGCTCAACGAGCGCTTCATGACCGTCTCGACCTGATCGAGGCAGCACAACCCCATGGCTGACCCGCCGCGCGCGCCCGCGCGGCGGGTCAGCGCCCATTTCGGTCCGCACGTCACCAAGGAGAACCATGTCCGAGCACGTCATCAGCTCCCGCTCGGTGTCCTACGCCGGCGCGCGCGCCGCGGTGGACGCTGCGATCACCAGGGCCGGAGAGCTCGGGGTCGCCGTCAACATCGCGGTGTGCGACCTCGGCGGCAACCAGGTCGCCTTCGCCCGGATGGACGGTGCCGCGCTGCTGTCGGGCGCGATCGCCACCGACAAGGCCTACTCCGTGGCCGCCTTCCTCGGCGTGCCCACCGACCGGTGGTTCGGCATGATCGAGCACGAGCCGGCGCTGCGCGAGGGGATCGTGCACCGCGACCGGCTGGTCATCTTCGGCGGCGGAGTCCCGATCACCGTCGCCGGCGAGGTCGTCGGCGCGGTCGGCGTCTCCGGTGGCTCCGAGCAGCAGGACATCGACATCGCGTCGGCCGGCGCCGCCGCGCTGGCCTGATCCGCTGGCCCGACCCGAGTGACGGCTACTTCCAGACGTAGGCCCGCCGGGCGACCTGCAGCGCGCTGACATAGCCGTCGCGCTGGTATTCGCGGCTGTCGACCTGCCACGGCACGGCCAGCTTGCCGCGGAACTCGCCGACGGAGGCGAAGCCCGCCTCGTCGCCCCAGGCCTCCAGATCCTCCAGCAGCCTGGTCGCATAGTCGCGGCCGTGCCGCATGAACGCGGATGCGCACTGGACCACGTCGGCGCCCGCCAGCAGATAAGCGGCCACGTCGGCGGCGGTCTCCACACCGCCGGTGCCGGCCAGCGAACACTCGAGCTGCTCCCGCAGGACCGCGATCCAGGTCTGCGGCAGCCGGGCGTCGCTGGAGTGGGACAGGTCGATCACCGGCTCCACCTGGAGCGTGCTCACGTCGATGCGCGGCTGGAGGAAGCGGTTGAACATCACCAGCCCGGCGGCACCCCGTTCGACGAGGCGCACGGCCACGTCGTTGAGCGAGGAGAAGTAGGGCGGCAGCTTGACCGCCACCGGGATCGACGTGCAGGCGTGCACGGCCGACAGCAGGTCGACGACCGCGTCCTCGAGCACTTCGCCGTGGCCGCGGAACTGGCCGGGCACGACATAGAAGTTGATCTCGAGGGCCGCGGCTCCGGCCTCCTGGAGCTTCTCGGCGAAGCAGACCCAGTCGCCCGAGGTGCTCGTGCCGTTCATGCTCGCGATCACCGGGACGTCGACCGCCTTGACCGACTGCTCGACCAGCTCGAGGTAGCGCGCGGGCGCCCCGGGGCCGGCCGGATTGGTGAACCACTGGTTGGGCGCGAAGTCGGGGTCGGACTCGGCCCTCACCTGTTCCTCGAAGATCGAGTGCAGCACCACGGCGCCGACACCCGCGTCGACGAGAGTGATGACGCCACCCGGGGTCTGCTGCAGCGGCGACGGGGCTGCGACGAGGGGGTTGCGCAGCTCCAACCCGAGGTAGGTCGTCGTCAGGTCCATGTCGTCCTCCTGACGGCTCCGGCCCCTGGCGCTGGGGGCCGGCCGTAGGTCCACGCTATCGCCCCGGGCCGCTCGCCCGGTCCGCCCGTCCGTTCGGCGGAACCGTGCCGTTCGAGGGACTGGTCAGGTCACCCGCCGCGGCCTAGCGTGCCCCCATGGAGTCCTACGCAGCCGGAGAGACCACCCCGGCCCTGATCGACGAGACGATCGGGGCCAACCTGGAGCGCACCGTGGCGGCCCATCCCGAGCGCGAGGCGCTCGTGGAGGCCGCCAGCGGCCGGCGCTGGACCTGGGCGGAGCTCAACCGCGACATCGACGCATTGGCGCGGGGCCTGATCGGCGCCGGGATCGCCAAGGGTGACCGGGTCGGCATCTGGGCTCCCAACTGTGCGGAGTGGGTGATCGTCCAGTTCGCGACCGCCAAGGTCGGCGCGATCCTGGTCAACGTCAACCCGTCCTACCGCACCCACGAGTTCTCCTACGCCGTCAACCAGTCCGGGCTGCGGATGCTGATCGCTGCGACGTCGTTCAAGACCAGCGACTACCGCGGCATGGTCGAGGAGACCCGCGAGCAGTGTCGTGGGCTGGAGCGCGTCGTCTATCTCGACACCGACGACTGGGCGGCGCTCGTCGCCGAGGGTGACGGCGTGAGCGAGCAGGCGCTCCGGGAGCGGATGGCCTCGCTGGCCGCCGGCGAGCCGATCAACATCCAATACACGTCGGGCACCACCGGCTACCCCAAGGGCGCGACGCTGTCGCACCGCAACATCCTCAACAACGGCTTCTTCACCACCGAGCTGATCAACTTCACCGCCGAGGACCGGCTCTGCATCCCGGTGCCCTTCTATCACTGCTTCGGCATGGTGATGGGCAACCTCGGCTGCTCCACCCACGGCGCGACCATCGTGATCCCGTCGCCGGGGTTCGACCCCGGGACAACGCTGCGGGTCGTCGCCGAGGAGCGCTGCACCGGGGTCTATGGCGTCCCGACGATGTTCATCGCCATGCAACACGACCCGAGCTTCGCCGAGCACGACCTGTCCTCGCTGCGCACCGGCGTGATGGCCGGCGCGATCTGCCCGGTCGAGGTCATGAAGCGCTGCGTCAACGACATGAACATGGCCGAGGTCGCGATCGCCTATGGCATGACCGAGACCTCGCCGGTCTCCTGCCAGACCCGCGACGACGACGACCTCGAGCGGCGTACGGCCACCATCGGCCGGGTCCACCCGCACGTCGAGATCAAGATCGTCGACCCGGTGACCGGCGCGACCGTCGAGCGCGGTGAGACCGGCGAGTTCTGCACCCGCGGCTATTCGGTCATGCTCGGCTATTGGGACGAGCCGGCCAAGACCGCCGACGCCGTCGACGCCGACGGGTGGATGCACACCGGTGACCTCGCCGTCATGCGTGAGGACGGCTATTGCAACATCGTCGGTCGGATCAAGGACATGGTCATCCGCGGCGGGGAGAACATCTATCCCAAGGAGATCGAGGAGTTCCTCTACCAGCACCCCGACATCGAGGACGTGCAGGTCATCGGCGTCCCCGACGAGAAGTACGGCGAGGAGCTGTGCGCCTGGATCAAGATGAAGGCCGACCGCGATCCCCTCGACGCCGATGCGGTCCGCGCCTTCGCCAGCGGCAAGCTCGCGCACTACAAGATCCCTCGCTATGTCATGGTCGTCGAGGGCTTCCCGATGACGGTGACCGGCAAGATCCGCAAGGTGCAGATGCGTGAGGAGTCCGCCGAGGCGCTCGGGCTGGGCTGACGTGGCCCGTCGCGTGGCGGGGCCGCCCGCCGTACTCCCCAACTTCTGCTCCGGTGTGGGGGGTGAGTGACCGGTAGACCGGTCGCTCACCCCCCACACGGGCGCACCAGCGCCGACAGCGGCGCGGACGACGGGGGGTGGTTCCACCCTCGGAGGCCGACTGTGCGTCACTAGGGGTGTGAACGGGTTCGAGGACTGGGTCGGCGCGCGCTCGAGCGCCCTGGCTCGGTCGGCCTACCTGCTCACCGCCGACGTCCACCTGGCCGAGGACCTGCTCCAGGACACCTTGGCGCGCGTCGCCCAGCACTGGCCCGAGCTGACTCGCGGCGGCTCGCCCGATGCCTACGCCCGGCGGGTGATGCACAACCTCGCCATCGACACCTGGCGGCGTCGCCGGGTGCGGCCCCGCGAGGTCCTCGACGACCGTCGCGTCGAGCTGGCCTCGCCGGGGGACGACGCCGAGGCGATCGCTCGGCGGGTGGTCCTCCGCGAGGCGCTGGCCCGGCTCACCCCCAAGCAGCGAGCGGTGCTGTCGCTGCGGTTCTATGACGACCTCACCGAGGCGCAGACCGCCGAGGTGCTCCACTGCTCGGTCAGCACCGTGAAGTCCCAGACCCGCCACGCCCTGGCCAGACTGCGCGCGCTCGCGCCCGACCTGGTCACCAGTTTCTCGGACGCCGAGGAGGTGACCTCATGAGCGACCTCAAGAACCGTCTCGACGACCTCCTCGCCGCCGTACCGACCCACGTCGTCCCCGACGACCTGGCCGCGCGCGCCCGGTCCGCCGGCACCCGTCGCCGGCGCGTCCGCCGGGTCGGCGTCGTCGCCGTGGTGGTTGCGGCGGTCGCCGTCGTGCTCGCCCTGGGACGCTGGCCCCACGTCCCCTTCCGGCCGCCGATCGCGGACCTGGCGGTTCGCGCTGACGGCTATCCGACGAGGATCGACCATGTCTGGTTCGAGCGGGCGTTGCCCGATGCGCCCGGCCCGATCGCGGGGCTCGTCAGGCGCGACGGTGGCGGCCCGGACGACGACCGCAGCGACTGGTGGGCGGTGAGCGAGCGCGGCTCGCTGCGACGACTTCCGGTCCACGACTTCTTCATGGAGCCGTCGCTGTCCCCGAGCGGTCGTCGGCTGGCGGTGTTCTCGGGTCCCGCAGGTCACGCCTGGGATGGCCGGCTTCAGCTGTGGGATCTGGTGGGCGGCAAGCGCGTCACGGTCGACCCGGTCGGCGGCAATCTCAACAGCATCACCGACAAGGCCACCTACTGGATGGCTGACCAGCAGCCTGGATTCTGGTCACCGGACGATCAGCACCTCGTCCTCAGTGCCCACCGCTGGGACAACCCCAACGAGGCGGGCGTCGTCGTCTCATGGGACGGCACCGTCACCGCCGTGCCAGAGCTCCGTGGGACTGTGGCCTGGCCCGTCGGATGGCTCTCCTCCGACCGGATCGCGTGGCTGGGCTCGTCCCAGCGCGTCGCTGACCAGCGGGCACGGCTCTTCTTCACCGATCTCGAGGGTCGCGTGACCGGCCAGGTGACGCTGGCACGGGCCGAGGGGCTCGACGCAGACGAGCTGGACCAGTGGTCCGGGTCGATCTCACCCGACGGAACGCGCGTGGCGCTCCGCGCCGATGGAAGCGGCGCCTCGACCGTCCTGACCTTCGACGCGGCCACCGGTGCCCTCATCGAGCGGTGGCCGAACGTCGACCTCGACGATGTCTGTGCGCTCGGTTGGCAAGGGGACCAGGTCGTCGCTCCCCTTCCTCCAGGCGGTTCAGTGCGGCTCGTCGCTCCGGATGACGTCCTCGTTCGCGCCGATCCCGTGCTGGGTGCTTCCTGCTCCTACTGGGCCGCCGATGCCCTGGCCGGCACCCCGCATCGCGACCTGGTGGCGCTGCTCACCCACAACTCCGCCTGGGCTCCGCTGTGGTGGTGGCGAGAAGCGGTGCTCGGGCTGCTCGCGCTGGTCCTGCTCGGGTGGGGCGGCCGGTGGGCACGTCGCCGGCGTACCCGATCCGCCGTCGCGCCCTAGACCGCCCCGACCCAACTTCCGCGCCGTTGTGGGGGGTTAGTGACCGGTAGACCGGTCACTAACCCCCCACACGGGCGCGCCAGTGCGGACAGCGGCGCGCATCGTGCCCACACTGACGCAGAAGTGCCTGCCACGTGATCATCAGCACCCCGCCCGCGTGGGTGGTCGGGACTTGTCGGCGGGGCGACGTAGGCTCCCGGCCGTGACCAGGTCCCGCTCCCCGCTCGTCGTCGGCTTCGACCTGGACATGACCCTGATCGACACGGTGCCCGGATTTGCGGCGACGTTGACGGTCCTCGGTGACGAATACGGCGTCGCGTTCCCGATCGAGGAGATGGCCTCGGGCCTCGGTCCGCCGCTCGACCACATGCTCGCCGACCACCTGCCGCCCGAGCAGATCGGGCCGGCCGCCGACCGGTTCCGCGAGATCTACCCCGACACCGCGGTGACCGCCACCCCGTTGCTGCCGGGCGCGCGCGAGGCCATCGCGGCCGTACGCCGCCACGGCGGCCGAGTCCTGGTCGTGACCGGCAAGTTTCCCCGCAACGCGCGCCTCCACGTCGAGCACCTCGGGCTAGACGTCGACCACATCGAGGGCTGGGTGTGGGGGATCGGCAAGGCCGACGTGCTCCGTCGTGAGGGAGCGGCGATGCTGGTCGGTGACCACGTCCACGACGTCGAGGGCGCGTTGGCCGCGGGGGTCCTCAGCGTCTCGGTGCTGACCGGCAGCACCACCCGACTCGAGCTGGTCGAGGCCGGGACCCACGTGGTGCTGCCCGACCTCGAGGCGTTCCCCGAGTGGCTCGACGGCTACGTCGTCCGCAACGGCGCCGCGGGAGCCTGACGATCCTCCTGAGCCACAGAGCGCCGATTCGGTCGGTGATCCGAGGCTCCGCGTGATTTTGCCGGGAATGGGTTGGCTAACTGATCCCGTTGCTCCCTAGGCTGATCCCATCCCTGGGCGAGAGTCGCCGTACGATGCGGCGGTCCACCCCTGGCCGCATGCAAGCAAGAGAGGTCACGACCGTGCCTACTGGCAAGGTGAAATGGTTCGACACCGAGAAGGGCTTCGGTTTCCTGTCCCAGGAGAGCGGCCCCGACGTCTATGTGCACGCTGACGCGTTGCCCGAGGGCGTGACCACCTTGAAGGCCGGCACCCGGGTCGAGTTCGGCATCGCCCAGGGACGACGCGGTGACCAGGCGCTCCAGGTGCGCGTGCTCGACGCGCCCTCGGTCCAGCGCAACCGCCAGAACGCCAAGCGCAAGAAGCCCGAGGAGATGGTCCCGATCGTCGAGGACCTGATCCGCCTGCTCGACGGCGTCAGCGAGGCCTACCGGCACGGCCGGCACCCCGACCCCAAGACGGCCCGGCCCGTCGCCAAGCTGCTGCGCGCCCTCGCCGACGAGCTCGAGCTCTGACACATCCGGCGCGGCTGATGGTCGGACCTCGATCAGGCCGAGTCCTCACCGAGGCCGTCCGGCCGCGTCGTCGCGGACGAGGCCGCCGGCGTGGGCTGGGCGGACGCCTTGACCCGGCCCGGCCGGGCGATCACGACCGCGACCAGCCACAGGGCGAGGACACCGGTGGCGACACCGAGGCCGAGCCGAGGGATGAGGGGCATCGCGATCCCGGTGAAGCCGCCGATCACCCAGGCGAGCTGAAGGGTGGTGTCCGAGCGGGCCAGCGCGCTCGTGCGAATCCGCTCGGGGACGTCGCGCTGGATGGTGGAGTCCAGCGACAGCTTGGCCAGTGACTGGGCCAGCCCGGCGGTCAGGCCGAGCAGGGCGAGGGTGAGGACGCCGTAGAGCAGCGCGGCGAGCAGTGCCATCAGCGCGTCGGCGACGAGGGCGAGCACCACGGTCACCCGTGGGTTGACCTTCTTGAGCAGGGAGGCGAGCGCGATGCCGGCCGTGTTGCCGAGGCCGGCCGCGCCGATCACAACGCCGAGAAGCAGGTCGGGGCGCCAACCGTCGATGGGGTTCTCGCGGAGCAGGAACGCCATGAACATGGTCAGGAAGCCCGACAGCCATCGCGGCCCGACGTTGGCCCGGAGGGCGAACGCGACGGAGCCAGGGATGCGGATGCGCATCCTGCCGCTGCGGGTGGGCCGGGTTGTCTCGGCGCTGGTGAGCGCCATGGTGCCCTCACCCGAGCTGGAGTCGACCTTGCCGGGCAGCAGGATCGCCAGCACGGTGCCGACCACGAAGACGAGGAAGGCATAGCGCAGCGTCCACTCCGGACCGATCAGGCTCGTCAGCCCGGCGATCGGCGCCGAGATGCCGGCGCCCACGACGCCCGCCAGCGAGATCCGTCCGTTGGCCTTGACCAGCGTCTGGCTGGGCGGCACCAGCCGGGGTACGGCGGCCGCCCGCGTGACGGCGTAGGCCTTGGAGGCGACCAGGACCCCCAGGGCGGCCGGGAACAGCCACGGGGACTCGCTGACCACGGCCGAGGCGAGCACCCAGGCGAGGAACCCGCGCAGCGCGAGCGTGGACCCGATCGCCCAACGGCGGCCGTGGCTGAACCGGTCGAGGAACGGCCCGATCAGCGGGGCCACGATGGCGAACGGCAGCATCGTCAGGCCGAGGAAGAGCGCGACCTGGCCTCGGGCCTCCCCGGTCGGGACCTGGAAGAACAGCGTGCCTGCCAGTGACACGGCGATGGCCGCGTCACCGGCGGCGTTGAACGCATGGAGCTCGATCAGCCGCGACAGCCCCGAGTCCCCGGCCCCCTCCGAGCTCGCCGCGCGGCGGGCCTGCCTCACGGTATAGGTGCCCGCGCGGCCGGTCGCCCGGGCCGCCGCCCGGATCCCGCGCGCCGAGGCCTTGGCCCCGGTCGTGATCGTCTGCGCAGGCTTGAAACGGCCCGAGTCCGCGCGACCGGGACCCACATGAAGGTCCTCGCCGTCGGGCGGTCGTGACGTCATGGCTCCTATCCTGCCCGGTCGATCTCCCTGGTCGCGCGCAGCGGCCGTGGCGGTTCGTGACATCATGGCCGCCGTGACCACTGCGACGCCCAAGCTGGACGCCACCGCGGCCGCGGCCATCGACGCCGCCCGCGAGGTGCTGCTCGAGGACGCCCCTGCTTCCGACGTGGGGGAGCACCTGGGGGTGATCGCCGAGGGCGACCGCGTCGTCACCCACCTCTTCGCCTGCAGTCGGGCCGGCTACCGCGGCTGGCGTTGGTCGGTCACCGTCGCCCGGGTCGCGCGCGCCAAGCACGTCACCGTCGACGAGATCGTGCTGATCCCCGGCGACGAGGCGATCGTCGCCCCGGCCTGGGTCCCCTACAAGGAGCGAGTGCAGCCCGGCGACCTGTCACCCGGCGACCTGCTTCCCGTCGAGGAGGACGATCCTCGGCTGGTCCCCACCTATGCCTTCGGCGACGACCCGCTGACGCCCGAGGACCGCGCACAGGTCAAGCAGGTCGCGGCCGAGCTCTTCCTCGGCCGGGTGCGCACGCTCTCGCTCGAGGGTCGCGACATGGCCGCCGAGCGGTGGTACGACGGCGACGCCGGCCCTGGCTCGCCGCTGGCCCAGGCGGCTCCGGCGACCTGCACCAGCTGCGGTTTCCTGATCCGGCTGGCCGGACCGCTGTCGGAGATGTTCGGCGTCTGCGCCAACGGCAACGCCAACGACGACGGCAAAGTCGTGTCGTTCGACCACGGCTGCGGCGCCCACTCCGAGATCACCCTGCCGCGCAAGGCGCGGCCCCAGGCGCTCCCCGAGCACGTCTGGGACACCCTCGACGACCTCGTCGAGCTCTGACCTAGCGGAGGCTCGGCTCCAGGCTCAGGCCTCCTCGGCCTTGACGGCCGATCGGGCACGCTTGCGCCGACGGGTGTATTCCAGTCCGAACAGCCCGAGCCCCAGGCCGGCCAGGCAGGTCCACAGCCACCAGCTGCGTCCGGAGTCGTGCAGCTGCCCATAGAACGGCAGCAGGGCCACGAACCCCAGGAACCACAACGCGCAGCCCACACTCACCGTCCGCACGCCGTCGACATCGAGCGGCTCCACGTCGGCGACGATGTAGGTGCGCTTGCCGATCTCGTGCTGTTTCGGCTGGTCGTCGCGGAGCTCCACGACGGCAACGCTACATCGCGGCTCGCTGGCCGGTCGCCTGTGATCGGCTGTCGCAAATCTCTGCCAGACTCGCGCCCGTGAGCAAGAGCAACCAGAGCAAGGCGCGCCGCCCCCAGGCCAATCGTCCGGGTGGTCACCCGGGCGGCCCCGGTGCCGCCAAGACCTCGTCGTCACGGCCGGGCGGGCTCGACGGCTTCTTCAAGATCTCCCAACGCGGCTCGACCGTCGAGCGGGAGATCCGCGGTGGCATCGTCACCTTCTTCACGATGGCCTACATC
>JAGQUE010000019.1 GCA_020438665.1 Nocardioidaceae bacterium
TTCCACTCGCTCTCGCCGTGGCGCAGCAGGATGAGCGTGTAGGTCATGACGGTCTCCGTTTCCGAGGAGTGCAGGACGGTGCTCGGGGTCAGCTCTTGTCGAGCCCGGCCCAATAGCCGGTGTCGGCGACGACCGGGGTGTTGACCGGGATGGTGGTGCCATCGCCGAGCGTGACGGTCAGCGGAACGTACTGGCCGAGCTTGAAGTCGCCGGTGACGACGATGCCCTGGTCGCCGTCGGCGAGGTTGACCAGGCCGCGGACCGGGATCGAGATCGGCGGGAAGGTCGAGACGTCTAGACCTTCGGCCCCCGCGAGGCCGGTCATGGAGTTCTCGCTCTGGGAGGAGTTGTTGACCAGCGTGGCGATGAAGGTGCCGGACCCGTCGGCCTTGGCGACGACGACCGCGCTGAGGACATCGACCTCGAAGTCGCGGTTGTCGGTGCCCATGACGATCTGGTTGACGCGGCTGGTCGCAGCGTCGCGGCCGGAGGCCGAGCACGCCGAAAGCGCAGGCAGGGCGGCCACCAGGGCCACGACGAGCGCCGTAGGTCGACGAAGGTGCATGTGAGTCCCACTCCTGCGGTCAGGACGGCGACCGGGACCGGCCGCCACGTTCGGTCTGCACGGTCAGCCTAGCGGGCGTCACGGGTGCTGGGTCTCGCGCGGGTCCGAGCGCGCGCGCAGGCACACGCTGCGGGGGTCTGTCAAGCCCCCATGTGGCCTCTGACCTGCACAAACGCATTAGGGCGACCACCGTGGCCGTGTTAGACTGATCACCTGAGGAAGGGGTACCTGGCACATGACTTTCACTGTCGGCGAAACGGTCGTCTACCCGAACCACGGGGCCGCGGTCATCGAAGACATCGAGATGCGGACAATCAAGGGAGAGGACCGGCAGTACCTCGTACTGCGGATCGTCGCACAACAGGACTTGGTCGTGCGGGTGCCCGCCTGCAACCTCGACCTCGTCGGCGTCCGCGATGTCGTGGACAAGGAAGGCCTGGACCGCGTGTTCGACGTGCTGCGGGCAGCGCACGTCGAGGAGCCGACCAACTGGTCGCGCCGCTACAAGGCCAACCTCGAGAAGCTCCACTCCGGCGACGTCATGAAGGTCGCCGAGGTCGTTCGCGACCTGTGGCGGCGTGAGCGCGACCGCGGCCTGTCGGCCGGGGAGAAGCGCATGCTCGCCAAGGCCCGTCAGATCCTGGTCTCCGAGCTCGCGCTCGCCGAGCGGACCAACGAGGACAAGGCCGAGGCGCTGCTCGACGAGGTCCTCGCCTCCTGACATGACCCAACCGCACGTCGCCCCCGGACAGCCTCCGGGGGCTTCGTCGTTGGGGGGCTACGACGGCCCCGACGCCACGATCGTGACACTCGGCGACGTCGATGCGTGGCGAGCCGTGGATGCCGGGCCCGTGCTGGTCGTCGACGACCACTGCTCGCCCATCGACGCGGCGCGAGCGGTCCGAGGTGTGCTCGACGGCCGCGACCTCGTGGTGGCGGGTGCGCCGGTGGCCGACACCGTCAAGGCCGTCGAAGGCGGCTTGGTCGTGGCGACGGCCGACCGCGAGACGTTGATGGCGCTGCGGCCGCCCATCGCGGTCAGCCTGCGGTTGGCGGCGCTCGTCGACCCGCCTGTCGCCGGCGCGCTCGTGGCCTGGGTGGAGCGTTGCCGGAGCCTGGGCGACGTCGACGTCATCGCCGTCGACGGATAGCGCCAGCGCGTCGACTCAACTGTCGGCGGCGCGCACGAAGTCACGCGCGAAGGTGATCTTGAGGTTGGCCGGGTCGCCCGGGACGGCCGCGACCGGCAGGTCAGGCGCATAGCGCTCCAGGCAGGACGCGGTGTCGGTCCCGACGAACCCGTCGCCCTCGGAGGCGGCGTACGCCGCCAGCAGGCGGCGCGCGATGAAGGCCTGGGGAGTCTGCACGGCCGCCAGTCGCTCGGGTCCGGACGATCCGTCGCGCCGTGTCACGTCGACGAGGTCGACCACCGGAACGGCGCCGCCCTGGCGGCGGGCGGCGGCGATGACCGCCACGAACAGCGCGACCCCGGCACGTGGCCGAGCCGCGTCGTGGATCGCGACCACGTCGACCTCGCCGGCGTCGATGGCAGGTGCGAGCACCTGGAGGGCGTTCCACTCCGACCCGTGACGGGTCGAGCCGCCGACGGCGTACTCGATCCTGGCATCGGCGACACCGGCGTCGGCCAGGACGCGTGCGACCTCCTCCTGCTCGCCGGCGCGCACGACCAGCAGCACGCGCCCGACACCGGGGGTCTCGAGCGCGTCGCGCACCGACCACGCCACCACCGGGGTGCCCTCCAGCGGCAGCAGGACCTTGTTGACCTCGGCGCCGACCCGGGCGCCCGAGCCCGCCGCAAGGATCACGACCGCGGTCTGGGGCTCAGTCATCGCTGGTGCTCACGGGCAGCACCACGGCGGTGGCGATGGCGGCGACCCCCTCGCCGCGTCCGGTGAGGCCGAGGCCGTCGGTCGTCGTGGCCGACACCGTCACCGGGGCGCCGACCGCCTCGGACAGCACCCGCTCGGCCTCGGCGCGCCGCGGGCCGAGGCGTGGGCGGTTGCCGATGACCTGGACCGCGACATTGCCGACCCGGAAGCCGGCGTCCCGGACACGACGAGCCGTCTCGCCGAGGAACATCGCGCCGCTGGCACCCGCCCAGGCGGGGTCGCTGGTGCCGTAGTTGCTGCCGAGGTCGCCCAGTCCCGCGGCCGACAGCAGTGCGTCGCACGCCGCGTGCGCGGCCACGTCGCCATCGGAGTGCCCCGCGAGGCCCGCCGGCTCGTGCGGCCAGGACAACCCGGCGAGGTGGAGCGGTACCCCTTCCTCGAGACGATGGACGTCCACACCGATGCCCACGCGAGACGTCATCATTTCGTCATTCACAGGGTGATCATGCCTGAGGGACAATCGGCCGTGTGACTTCCTCCCGGCGCTCGTGGGCAACGGCTGGCCTCGTGACCGGGCTCGCCGGGCTGGCCACCAGCTATCTGACGGCGGCTGTCCTCAACGTGCGCGAGGCCCCCGTCGTCGCGGTCGGCGAGCTGGTCATCCGCGCCACGCCCGGCAACGTCGCCGAGCGGGCGATCGCACTCGTCGGCCAGTGGGACAAGCCGCTGCTGATCACCGGGGTCGTCATCGGGTCGGTCGCCGTCTTCGTGGTGGCCGGTCTGCTGGGTCGCAGCCACGTGTGGCTCGGCACCCTCGCCTTCACCGTGCTGGGCACGCTTGCCGTCGTCGCCGTCCTCACCAGCCCGGTCGACACCCAGTCGGGGCTGATCCCGGTGATGGTGGGCTATGTGACCTGGCTGGCGGCGTTCGGCTGGCTCACTGCCCAGCTGCGACGACCCTCGGACGCGATCCCGGTCTCCCAGCCGGCGGTCGTCGCCGGCGCCTCGGTGAACGGCGCCTCGGTGGACGGTGCCCCGGTGGACGGTGCTCAGGTCGACGGTGTCTCGCGGCGCGGCTTCCTGGTGC
>JAGQUE010000253.1 GCA_020438665.1 Nocardioidaceae bacterium
GCAGCGAGACCATCGGCGTCACCAGCCCGACCGGGGCCATCGGGACGCTCTCGTCGACGATGCTGGCCAAGACTCCGACCTCGGCGTCGATCGCCGGAACCGCGGGCCGCATCTTCATCGACCACACCTTCTATCGGCCCACCACCACGGTCCGGCTCGTCGACAACACCGAACAGGAGATCGACCGCTACGACCCACCGCGCCGCGACCACGGCCTCGCCTATGAGGCGGCGGAGTTCGCACGCCTCCTGGTCGACGGCAAGACCGAGTCCGACCTGCTCCCCCTCGACGAGACCGTCCGGATCATGCAGGTCCTCGACGACGTCCGCCATCAGCTCGGTGTCCGCTTCCCCGGCGAGGAGTGAGCCGACCTCAGCAGGCGACCGGCGGCTCGCCGTCGTCCACCTGCACCGGGTCGCCCCGGGCTCTCTCGGAGCGACGGGCCCAGGCTCAGGTGGTCACCTGGTCGGGCTGGAGGTGCGGGGTCGCGTTGATCGCGGAACCAAGGACGCCGGCGTCGTCGATGCGGAAGCGACTGATCGAGGTGTTGTCGATCTGGATCCAGCCGGTCATGTCCGGGATCCCCAACAGCGCGCGGATGAGGTATTGGCCGAAGAAGCCGTGCGTGACCAGCCCGACGGTGCGCTCGCGCGGTCCGTCGTCGCCGCTGGCGCGGATGCCGTCGATGACGCGCCGGGCGCGGTCGGCGGCCTGGTGGTCCTCCTCATAAGGCCCCGACCACCAGCGCTCCTCGGGGTGCGCGGCGACGTGGTGGAGCCGGTTGCTGAGCTGGCGCAGCTCCGGGAGAGTCGAGCCCGGATGCCAGGTCCGCTCCCGGGTGTCGGTGTCCTCCTCATAGGGGCCGCCGACCTCGAACAGCTCGCCGTGCCCGTGCAAGGGCAGGTCGAGCGCCTCGGCGAGCGGCGCAGCCGTCTGGACGGCGCGGAACATCAGGCTCGTGTGCAGCTCGGTCAGCCGGGGGCCACCGTCGTGGTGCGCGAACCAGTGGGCGAGGGCCGCTGCCTGTTGCTCGCCGAGCGCGGTGAGGTGGGTGTCCGGGTGACGACCCACGGAGTCACCCGTCTGGTCCCAGAGCAGATTGTTGCCCGACTGGGCGTGACGGATGAGCACGACCTCCACGGGGACCAACCTAGCCGCGAACCAGCGATCAAGGATGAGGCGAGCGGCAGCAGGTCGCTCATCGGATCGCGAGGACCCGCCTGCGATGATGGCCGGGTCGCGCGAGGGCGTCATCAGCGCCCCCCACCTCGTGGCGCCCTCGCTCGACCCACGTCCGATCACGGGGAGGACACCCATGGGTCTGCTCGACAAGCGCAAGCCGGAGCCCGACGAGCTCGCGAAGCGCCGGGCACTCGACGCCGCACGCGACCACGACGAGGGCGTGGTCACCGGCCTGATGCACCAGATCCTCGACCGAGGGCTCGATGGTTTCGGCCCCTATGACTCCGCCTTCGTCGTCGCCGAGAAGGCGCGCGACACCACCGGGTCCACCGACGCCGCGATCAACGCGGTGATGCGCAAGCACGTCGCCGGCGCCGGTGTCGGCGGGTTCGCGACCGGCGTCGGCGGGTTCCTCACGATGCCGGTCGCCCTCCCCGCCAACCTCCTGGAGTTCTATGTCCAGGCAGCGCGCATGGTCGGTGCGATCGCCACGCTGCGCGGCTATGACCTGGGCGACGCCCACGTCCGTACGGCGGTCCTGCTCACGCTGGTCGGGTCCAGCGCCGACGACGTCCTGGCCCAGGCCGGCCTCCACACCGGGGGTGGCGCGGTGGCTTCGCTGGCGACCAGGGGCCTGCCGCCGGAGACGCTGTTCATCGTCAACAAGGCGGTCGGCTTCCGCCTGCTGCGTGACGTGGGGCGCAAGGCACTACCGCGGCTGGGCCGGGCCGTCCCGTTCGTGGGTGGCGCCGTGGGCGCCGGCTTCGACGGCTTCTTGATGAAGAAGATCGCCGAGCAGGCCAAGCACGAGTTCCCCCCGCTGCTGCCCGACATCGTCGCCTGACCGCGGTCGTCAGCCCTCGAGCTCGTCGGGGGGGCCGTCGGGGGTCCGCTGAGCGGCCAGCACCCCCCAGGCGCTGGTGACCCCGTCGGCGAGCGTCCGCCACTGGTCGTGGAGCCGGCCGTCGGTCCGCTCGTCGATCGCGTCCCCCGCCTTGTCGAGGAACGCCGCGACGTCGTCGGCGTGGTCGTGGGCGAAGTCGCCCGCCATCCCGAGCCCGCGGGAGAACACCTGCTCCGCCGTCGCGGCGAGCTCGGCAGCGCGACGTTCGAGCTCGAGGTCCTCGGCCATCTTCTTGAGGTCGTCGGCGAAGCTGCCCATGACATCCCCCTGTCGAGTCGGTCGGGTGGTCACCTCCATTCCACCACCTCCCGCGATCTCCCGACGACGCGGAGCCTCGCCACCTTCGTGGGCTCCGACACCGGGCTACGCCACCGGGCTCGGCTGTCGCCGACACCCGCAGGCTGCCAGACTGGCGCGATGCTCCGCCGTCACGCCGTGGCCCTCCTCGGGATCGCCTCCCTGGTGGCCACCACAGGCTCCGTCCCAGCCCAGGCAGCGCGCGCGGAGGTGAGCCGACCGGTCGCGCTGGCGCCCGCCGGGCCGACCGACCTGACGTGTGATCCCGCCGGGCCCGGCAGCCTCCCCCACGGCGTTGTCCCCGGCACGGTGACGGCGCCGTTCCCGACCCAGCGCGGCATCAGCCTGGTCTGGCCGATCTCCGGCGATGCCGACGGCGACGCGACCGCCGAGGTCAACTACCGCGTGGCCGGGGCTGCCGACTGGACGGAGGGCCTGCCGCTGCGGCGCGCGCTCGCCGACAGCAACGAGGGGTTCTCCTGGGACGACCGCCTGTCGGGCAGCCTGTTCGACACCGCGCCCGACACGACGTACGACGTCCAGGTACGCGCCAGCGATCCCGATGGCGGCTGTGTCGTCCAGGAGCTGACGGTGCACACCCCCGCGATCCCGCGCATCCCCGCCGACGGCGTCACGCACCGCACCGGACCGGCGCGGCTCCAGGCGACGCTGGCCGCGGCAGGACCGGGCGACATCGTCGAGCTCAAGGCAGGCACCTATCCCGGCTTCCAGGTCGACAACGACGGCACCGCCGCCGACCCGCTGGTGATCCGCGCCGACGGGAAGGTCGTCGTGCGAGGTGAGATCGGGCTGTTCGACCGGAAGTACGTCCAGGTCCGAGGACTGGTCGTGCACGGTCGCATCCGGGCCAACAGCTCCACGGGTGTCGCGATCGTCGGCAACCGGATCAGCGGCGACCCGGAGGGTGGCGTGCAGGCGATCCAGCACAGCCGCAGCGCCTTCATCGCCCGCAACACCGTGACCGGCCCGACGGTCTGGCGCAGCCGCTCCGTCGGCGCCGACGGGGACAACACCGGCGAAGGCATCGTCGTCAGCGGCCCCGGCCACGTGATCGAGCGCAACACCGCCAGCGGCTGGCGCGACTGTCTCTCGACCATGGAGGACGGCGAGGCCATCAACCAGCAGTCCCTCGACTTCCGCGCCAACCGGCTGTTCCAGTGCGCCGACGACGCGATCGAGGCCGACTTCTGCTTCCAGAACTGCCGGATCATGGACAACCTGATCACCAGCTCGTTCGTGGCGATGAGCTCGCAGCCCGGGCTCGGCGGGCCGACCTACTTCATCCGCAACCGCGCCTACGACATCCTCTATGCGCCCTACAAGCTCTATCGCGGCAGCGTCGGCGACGTGCTGTTGTTCAACACCACCGTCAAGCACGGCGACGCGTTCAACATCTATTCCGGTGTCCCGCACAAGCGGCAGTACGCGCGCAACAACCTGTTCCTCGGGGGCCCTGGCGGGACCTATGGCGGTTACTCCGGTGACAGCGGCCATTTCTTGTCGCTGGCCTATGACCGTGGCGGCAGCTATGACTACGACGGCTATGGCATGTCCACCAAGCGCTTCCGCGGGGTCTTCCGCGACCAGCACTTCACCGGCCTGGCCGGCCTACGGTCGGCCACGACCGAGAAGCACGGCATCAGGATCGGCTATGCGATCTTCACCCGCGAGATGGCCTATCCGGCCAAGCCGTTCAAGCACTACGCCGCTCCGGACTTCACTCTGCGCCCGGGCTCGGCCGCCGCGGGCGCCGGCGTCTGGCTGCCCGGCCTCGGTCTCCCCGACACCGGGGCGCCCGACCTCGGCGCCATCCAGGTGGGCCAGCGACCGCGGCCGGTAGGCGCGGGACGCTAGCGACGACCCGCGGTCAGGCGACGGCCGTGACCTCGCGCACCAGCGGACAGACCCGCGTCAGCTCGCCCTGAAGGTGGCGGCCGATCGTCGCCCCCATCGCCGGGCAACCCCGACAGGTGCCGGACAGCCGCACCCTGACGACACCGTCACAGACGTCGACCAGCTCGACACCGCCGCCGTGGGACCTGACGTAGTCACCGACCGAGCCCGCGAGGGCGTCGGACACGATCCGGGCCACGACGGCGTCGCCACCGTCCCGCATGCTCGCCGCCCCGGCGTCGGGGCGCCAGTCGTCGGGGCGGGCGAGGGCCTGGTGGAGGGCAGAGCGCACCCTCGGGCCCTGAGCACGCCATCCGAGGCCGTCGCGCAGCGACATCGCGACCGCGTCCGGCTCGACCTCCAGGTCGGCGAGGACGCCCTCCGCGACCAGGGCGCCGAGGGCTCCGGGGGCGACGGCGACCGGGCCGAGGAAGGGCAGCGACCCGACCGGCACGACCCAGCGCAGTCGCGAGGGGTCCCCGGCCACGGCCTCGGGGTGCACGGGGACCAGCTGGTCCCCCGGGGCAGCCTCCGGCATCATGTCACCGCCACCACGATCGTGCGGGCGAGCAGCCCCATGGTCCACGCGAGCACGAGCATGTAGGAGAAGGCGATGGC
>JAGQUE010000254.1:0-3098 GCA_020438665.1 Nocardioidaceae bacterium
GCATCTTGCCGCTGATGTGGGCGAGGACCTTGTGTCCGTTGCTCAGCTCGACCCGGAACATGGCGTTCGGGAGTGCCTCGACGACGGTGCCCTCGATCTCGATCACGCCTTCTTTCTTCGGCATGTCCTCCGCAATCTGTCGATCAGTTGTCTACCGTGGCCCGGGAACCTCGGGGGCGGTCGTGACCGCCCTCGTGGACCTCGTGAAGCCCGCCGTCATGCCTCATCCCGCGACACGCCACGAACCGACACGAGACGGAAAGTGACATGATCCCGGCAGCCGCGAGGCACCATGGACCGGACCCACGTTGGGCCGACACGCCAGTTTAGGGGGCTGGCAGCCCAAAACCCTAATCGGTTCGCTCAGCGGGAACGGCGGAAGGTGCGCAGGCTCACGGCGGCCAGCAGCCGCCGGCGACGCGTCGCCCCGGCCGACATCGCCCGCCGCTCGTCATTGACGGCGCTCCAGAACGTCGAGGCTGCCTCAGGCTCGGGAGGGACCGGCCCGAAGACGTGGGAGTCCGCCACCCGGGCGAGCGCAGGGGCCGACTCAGACCCGATGTGGCGCGACTGTTCGCGGCGGGTCACGACCCCTCCGGCCGGGACCGGCTGGCCGAGGTCGCGGGCGTGGTCGACCAGCTCCCGCCAGGCCCCGACGACCCGCGTCGACATCCGGGCCGCCCGTCGCCGCCAACGCCGGCGGGCCGCCTTGGCTGCGACGATGCCGACCAGGAACAGCGCGACGGCCAGGAGCGGTCCGCCGCCATAGATCAGCGCGGCTCGCAGCCAGGTCGGGACGCCCTCGTCGCGGGTGGTCGTCTCGTCGTCGCGGGCGGCGTCGGCCGTGACCTCGACGTCGGCCTGCTCCCCGGCGGTGGTCGGTGGCGGGATCGGCGCGGGCGGCGGCACATTGGTGCCACCGACGTTCTGCTGGCTCTCGGGCGGCAGCTTGGCCGGCCGCTCGGTCCCCATGAACGCCTCGGTCGGCAGGGTGCGCCACGAGCCGTCGGCGACCTCGAGCTCGACCCAGGCCGAGACGTCGGAACCGTGGACGACGCCGTCCTCGGGCACGACCGCCCCGAGCACGACGCGGGCGGGGACCCCGATCCGGTTGGCGAGCAGTGCCATGGTGGCGGCGTACTGCTCGTCGTTGCCGGCCATGATGCGTCCGGTCACGAACTCGGCGAGCCGCCCCTGCGAGTGGCCGGCGTGATAGATCTGCTCCGCCGGGGCCACGCCATCGGTGTAGCGGCCCTCGGTCTTGAGGTGGTCGGCAGCCGCGAAGACGCGGGTCATCAGCGACTTGGACTCCCCCGACCACTCGGTGGCTTCGGCGTCGAGGAACGCGGCTGCCTCGCCGGCCGGGCCGACCGGGCCGCCGGGCTGCGACGTCGCGTCGACGCTGTCGGCCGGGATCACCGCGGTGAAGGAGTAGGTGTCGCCGGGGCCGACGCCGGCCGGGACGACCGCCGTCGACGTGGCGAGGTTGTAGCGGAAGCTGTCGGAGTCCGAGGCCAGCGGGCCACCGTCGAAGGCGATGGACTGGAGTGCTCCGACGACGGGCAGCCACACCCCGGAGTAGCCCTCGTCGAGGGTGACCGTGACGTCCACCGGCGTGCCCTGCACGGGGTTGTCGATGGTGTCGGAGACGCGCTGGTAGGTGTCGTCGGCCGCGCCGGGGATGGCGTTGTTGGAGGCTCCCCACACCTTGCCGTCATAGCTGTCGAGCGTCGCGAAGCGGACGCGTGTGCCGGGCTCGACCCCCTGGATGCTGAACAGCTCGTGCTGGTACAGGTTCTCCGGCGGCGGGTCGGTGGGGACCTCGACATAGCGTCGGAACGATGCCAGGGGCGACGGGTACTGGCCGATGTCGAAGGGCGGGGTGATGACGTCGCGCATGATCAGACGACTGTCGTCGCTGCCGCCGTGCCAGAGCGCCACGGGCATGGAGACGCTCGCCGCCAGGACCAGCAGGGATGCCGCGACCGCCGTACGCCCGATGCGGCCGGTGCTTCCGGCGACCTCGCCGGCGGCGCGCTGACCGCGGACGGCCAGCCAGGCCAGCAGTCCACCGGAGAACAGCACGCCCTGGACGAGGATCTGTTGGGGACGACCGACCCCGAGCAGGATCACGGTGGCCATCAGTGCGACCGGCACCAGCAGTGGCAGGAGGGCGCGCAGCCAGCGCGGTCCCGACGAGATGCGCGTCAGCGCCATCGCCCCGGAGCCGGTGACCAGGCCGAAGGCCCACGGCAGGGTCAGCAGCGGACCGTGACCGTTGACCGGCGGCAGCGTGGTGAGCAGGTCCTTCCAACCGAAGGCGAGCTGGTCGGTGAGCAGCTGCCACGTGTGGGGCACCGGCCACACGGCGGGTGTCTCGCGCAGGCAGAGGAGGCCGCCGAAGAGATAGAACACGACGACGACGGCGACCAGCGGAGCGGCCCCCGGCCAGCGGCGGATCTCCGCGACCAGCCCGGCGCTCACCCCGATGACCAGGCCCAGCAGCCCGACCGACAGGAACTGCCAGCCGGTGAACGACGTGGCGAACGCCATCAGGGCCGCCGTGCCGAGCACCAGCACGAACCCCGCGTCGGACCATGAGGCCCGGCCGCTACGGGTTGGGAGCGCGTCGAGCGAGGACCGGTCGACGGTGGGGTCGGTGGGCGGAGGAGGAGGCGGGGTCGGCGCGGCCTCGGCCACCGGCGGCGGAGCGGTCACGGTCATGACAGGCTCCAGCGCAGCAGGGCACCCAGGTCGGCCTTGTCGGCCAGGTGCAGGATCGGGATCCCGTCGGCGTCGGTGGCGCGGCTGCTGACCGTGGCGTCGACCACCATGGCGATGCGGCGTACCTCCGCGGGGAACGCCGACGCGGCCAGTCGCATCTGGGCGAAGGTCGCCCCGGGGCCGGTGATGAGGAAGAGCAGGCTCGTGTCGGGCGAGACGACCGCGGCGCGCTGGGCGGAGGTGGCCAGGCCGGTGTGGCCGAGGGTCGCCCGCGAGACCGCGTCGAGCGCGACGTGGCCGTTGTTGCCGGAGGCCGCCTGGTCGCCACACATGAAGGAGGTGTCGAACTCGTCGAGGACCGCACGGACGGCGAT
>JAGQUE010000254.1:3283-7307 GCA_020438665.1 Nocardioidaceae bacterium
TCGCGCAGCGCGTGGAAGGCCAGGTCGCTCTGGGAGACCGCGTCGGTGGAGACACCCTCGAGGTCGCGCAGGAGGCCCGCTCCGAGCGACTCCAGGGGGACCATCACGGGGCGCACCAGGATCTCCTGCACCTCGGTCCAGGAGAAGTCGCGCGAATAGAGACCCAGCGGGTCGCCGCGACGTGTGATCGCCGGGCCGACGGGGATGACGCCGCGCCGCTCGGTCCGAACGGTGAACGTCTCCTCGTGACTGGCATCCGCGGCGAGCGCGGGCAGGCCGTAGCGGTGGAGCGCGTTGCCGACCGGGAGGTCCAGCATCGACGGCAGCATCCGACCCGAGGCGAGGTTGGTGACCGTCACCGAGCCGCTGACCGTCTCACCGGCCACGACCCGCAGGGGCTCGAGGACCAGCTCGACGCCCACCCGGACCCGGCCCAGCAGCAGCGGAGCCGCGAGCACGAGCAGGGCGATGCTGGCGACCGCCAGCACCGTGGCCTCGCGCCAGTGGGTTCGCGAGGCGACGAGGGCGGCCACCACCGCGATGGCGAGCACGGTCCACCCGGTCGGGTTGATGATCTTGAACCACGAGCGGAACCGCCGTGGCGGCGTCATCTCCATGTGCCGCCTCAGGCGACCCGGTCGGTGGGCGGAACCACGGCGTCGATGAGGCGCCCGATGACGCTCTCGACGGTGACTCCCGTGAACTGGGCCTCGGCGTCGAGCAGCAGCCGGTGGCTGAGCACGGGCTCGGCGAGCTCCTTGACGTCGTCCGGCACGACGTGGTCGCGGCCGTCGGCCGCCGCCCACGTCTTGGCCACGCGGATGAACGCCAGGCAGCCGCGGGCCGACAGCCCGAGCTTGACGTGTGGCATCCGTCGCGACTCCTCGGCGAGCTCGGCGACATAGGAGATCAGTGCGGGATCGACATAGACGTCGTCGGCCAGGCCGCTCATCTGGGCGATCGTGTCGGCCGTGATCGCGGGGGTGACCAGGGCGGCGCGGTCGCGGACCTTGGCGTTGACGAGCAGCTCGATCGTGGCGGCGCGGTCGGGATAGCCGAGCGAGGTCTTCATGAGGAACCGGTCGAGCTGCGCCTCGGGCAGCCGATAGGTGCCGGCCTGCTCGATGGGGTTCTGGGTCGCGATGACCATGAACGGGCGACCGACCGGGTGGGGCTGACCGTCGACCGTCACCCGACCCTCCTCCATGACCTCCAGCAGCGCGGACTGGGTCTTGGGCGAGGCACGGTTGATCTCGTCGGCGAGCACGATGGTGTGGAAGATCGGGCCCGGGTGGAACTCGAAGCCCGCCTTGTGCTGGTCATAGACGGTCACGCCGGTGACGTCCGCCGGCAGCAGGTCGGGGGTGAACTGGATGCGGGCGTGGCTGCCCTGGACGGTGTTGGCGAGGGCCCGGGCGAGCATGGTCTTGCCGGTGCCGGGCACGTCCTCGAGCAGGATGTGTCCCTCGGACAGCAGGCAGGTGAGGGTGAGCCGCAGCGCGTGGCGCTTGCCGAGCACCGCCTTCTCCATGTTGTCGGTCAGCTGGTCGAAGGTCTGCTTGAACCAGCGGGCCTGATCTGCGGAGATCGTCATGTCGTCGCTTTCTCGGGATGCCGCACCCGCGGGTGCTCCGGGACTGGCTCGGCCAGTGCCGGGGCAAAGTAAAGGTGCCGCAGTAAGGCTAGTCGGACATGGCCACGTCCGCAGGCAACTCGCAACACCCGACGGGAGCTGTCAGCTGGGCCAGGTGAGTCGGTCCTTCTCCCGCGTCGAGCCAGGACCCTGGCAGTCGGCGTCGACCCAGCGGCCGGGGACGCCGAAGTAGAACTGGGTCTGCTTGGTGTCGCCGTCGGCGAGGTCGACGGTGCCGAGCACACCCTCGCCCTGCGCCGTGATCGTGCAGGTGACGGGGCCGAAGAAGTTGTGGACCTCGACGGTGATGAAGCCGCACGACGCATCCGTGCAATCGGGGTCGCCGCTGGCTGGTGGATGACAGGGGTTGGCGCCGGAGTCGTCGCACTTGTCGCCTCGGGTGACCTTGACGATGGGCGCCGGTTGGGCCTCGGTCGTCGCGCTCACCTTCAGTGGTGCGATGCTTCGTCCGCGCGGCTTGTCGGTCACGGTGACAGTGACCTCTTCGGTCACCGAGAAGCCGAGGTCGCGCTCACCCAGATAGAGCGTCTGCCGGTTGACGCTGGTGAGGTGCCAGACCTTGCTCGGTCGCTTGGTGCTCCTGACCTCGACGTCGATGGGGGCGCCGTTGGGATAGATCTTGATCTCCCAGTTCATGACCTTGGCATCGGTGAGGATCGGGGTGACCTTGAGCATGTCGGCGGTCAGCGGACCCCAGGTCTGCACCTTCTGGGTCGAGCTGGTCGAGCAGCTGGCGGCGCCCGACTCGTTGCAGAGCACCAGGGTGACCGCGTGGGGGCCGTCGTTGTCGCCGACGTTGATCGTCCGGGTCTGCGCCCCCGTCATCTGTTGGGGAGGCACCCGCTCGACACCGTCGACCAGGATCGACACGAGCGAGTCCCTGCCCCGTGAGTCGGGCACCGTGAACTCGAGCTTGGCCTTGGCGTCCACCCGGGCCGGCTCGACCGACCAGGCGCCCCAGGCCATGGGTGGCGCGTTGGCGGTCCAGGTCGCGCTGAAGTCGCTCACCTTGCCACCGATCGGGGTCGACGCCTCGACCTTGAACCGGTGGGTGGAGCCGTCCAGCGGCATGTGCGGGATCGTGCAGCTGGTGGCGGTCGTGCCGAGACAGGACGGCTCGGAGACCGGGGAGCCGTTGTCTGAGATCGAATAGACGACCTGGTTGTCCGACCCGGCCGGCACCGGCTTCCAGGAGATGTCGAGTGCTGCGGTCGTGCTGGTCGGGGAGACGCGAGGATTCCAAGTCGGTGGTTCCGGGAGACCGGGGTCGCCGGCTGCCTGGAACTGACCGGAGATGGCCTTCTCGCCCCAGCCGGCCGGGTTGTGCGCCTGGATCTTGAAGGTGTAGCGCGTGTTGTTGTCGACTCCGCCGGCATAGAACCGGGTGTCGCGGACCGTCGCCACCTTGCCGTCGTAGTAGACCCGGTACATGTCCACCGACCGGCCGTTGAGGCTGGGCGGCGTCCAGGCGATCCAGATCGACTGGCTGGCGAGCTTGGTGGTGTGGATGTTGCTGACCAGGCCCGGCTTGGCGTCGGGTGCGGCCGGCTTGGACTTGGCGCTCAGCTCGGACCAGCCGATCGCGTTGTGGGCGCGCACGGTGAAGGTGTAGGGGGTCCCGTTGGTGAGCCCGGTCGCGTCACAGGTCGTCGACGGGCAGGTCCAGGTCCGGCCGTTGCTGGCGCGCAGCTCATAGCGGTCGATGCGGGCGCCGTTGTCGTCCGGTGGGCGCCAGCTGAGCCGCACCGTCTGGTCGCGCAGCGAGCCGACGGCGAACGGCGCCGCCGGGGTGTCGGGATGGCCGAGCAGCTTGACGGTCAGCAGGTTGCTGGCCTGGCGGTCGGGCTCGTCGGTGGCGGCCACGTCGCTCATCGTCACCCTGAACACGGCGGTGCCGTTGGCCTCAGCGCCGGCCGTGAGCCGCACCGACGAGCCGGAGGCCTTGGTCGCGGTCACGCCCGTGCCGTTGACCGGCGTGACCGACACGATCGTCGGCACCGGGTCGGGGACGACCGCGGCGAGGTATTGGCCCAGGTCGACGATGCGCGAGCCGCCGGCGCGCAGGTCCGCCACCGTCATCGGCGACAGCGTCGGGGACGAGGCGGGAGCGACGCGGATCCTGAGCCGCCCTGGCTTGCTCCCCTCGGTGGTCACCTCGACGGTGCCTTGGGTGCCGGTCCGGGCGGAGCTGGCTGCGGTGACGACGATCTCGGGACCCTGGTCGGTGGTCAGCTGGAGGCCGTCGACGTCCTTGACCCAGGTCGCCGCATAGCTGAGCGTGCGCTGGCCCGCGGAGGCGCCCGCGAAGGCGTGGCACAGCCGCGTCACGTCGAGCCGGACCTCGCCGCCACGGGGCACGTTGATGGGCGT
>JAGQUE010000254.1:7393-7926 GCA_020438665.1 Nocardioidaceae bacterium
GGGCCGCGGTAGCCCGGGGCCGCGGACACCTGGAACGACGCCTGGCTGAGCCCGACCGAGGTCACCAGACCCGGCGGCGACCCGACCAGCTCGGCGCCGTCGGCGAGCTTGACCGGTCCCCCCGAGGGGTTGACCACAAAGGTCGCCACCGACAGCTTGCGCTCCTGGCCCGGGTCGAGGTGGATCACGGCGCCGGGCTTGACATAGGGCAGCTCGGTGCCGGTCGGCGGGACATAGAGGTTGGCCACCGTGGCACCGCCGTCGGCGTCCTCCACCCGGAAGGCGACCACGCGAGGCTGCTCGCTGCGCAGGACGGTGATCCTGCTGCCGTTGATGCGGGCGTCCTCGGCATAGACCTCGGCGACGCGCAGCTGGCGGGACGGTCCGTCGGGGTCGAAGGCGCCCTTGAGGACGTCGACACGGACGGCCGCAGAGTCGGTGGTCGCGCCGAAGGCATCGAAGACCACCGGCGGGTTGTTGAACGGCGTGGCCGTGTGGACGGTGATCGTCGACTGGGTGGTCTCGACGCCGTC
>JAGQUE010000255.1 GCA_020438665.1 Nocardioidaceae bacterium
CACGAGCTCAAGCTGATCGTCGACCTCATGATCGAGGGCGGCATCGCCAAGCAGCGCTGGTCGGTCTCCGACACAGCCGAGTACGGCGACTACGTCTCCGGCCCGCGTGTCCTCGACGCCCACGTCAAGGACAACATGAAGACCATTCTCGCCGAGATCCAGGACGGCACCTTCGCCCAGCGGTTCATCGACGACCAGGACGCCGGGGCGCCGGAGTTCAAGGCGCTGCGCGCCAAGGGCGAGGCCCACCCGATCGAGGGCACCGGCCGCGAGCTGCGCAAGCTGATGGCGTGGGTCAAGAGCCACGACGGCGACTACACCGAGGGCACCGCGACTCGCTGAGGCGCACCGTATGGCGGGGTGGTCAGGAGGAGGGGACCATGGTCGCGCAAGCACCCGGTGAGCCGGTTCCTGGCGCACCCCGCTATACGCACGGGCACGCCGAGAGCGTGCTGCGCTCACATCGCTGGCGGACGGCGGAGAACTCTGCCGCCCACCTGCTGCCGCACCTGGCCGCCGGCGACCGGCTCCTTGACGTCGGATCGGGGCCGGGGACCATCACGGCCGATCTCGCCGAGCGGGTGTCGCCCGGGCGGGTCACCGCCCTCGAGGTCACCGAGGAAGCGGCCGACCTGACCCGCGCCGAGCTCGATCGGCGCGCAGTCGAGCATGCGACCGTCAAGGTCGGCGACGTGCACGCGCTGCCCTTCACCGACGACAGCTTCGACGTCGTCCACGCCCACCAGGTGCTGCAGCACGTGGCCGACCCGGTCATGGCGCTGCGCGAGATGGCCCGGGTCACCCACCCCGGCGGGATCGTGGCCGTGCGCGACTCCGACTACCACGGCTTCGTGTGGTCGCCCGAGAGTCCGGCGATCGACCGCTGGCTCGAGCTGTACGACGCCGCGGCGCGCGGCAACGGCGGCCAGCCGGATGCCGGGCGGATGCTGCTCGGCTGGGCGATCGAGGCCGGGCTGACCGATGTCACCGCGACCTCGTCGACGTGGTGCTTCGCCGACCCCGACGACCGGGCGTGGTGGGCTGGGCTGTGGGCCGAGCGCGTGACGTCGACCGCCCTGGCCGAGCAGCTGCTGGCTCAGGGCCTGGCGACGTCCGAGGAGCTCGCCGAGATCGCCGAGGGCTGGCGGGCGTGGGCGACCGAGCCGGGTGGCTGGTTCTCGGTGCTCCATGGGGAGCTGGTCATCCGGGTCTGACCCGGGACTCCCACTCGTCGGCGCGGACGACGTACTGCTCGAAGGGGATGGCATACCACCGCACGGCGCGACCGAGGTGGCGCAGGCCGAGCTTGCGGCACACCGACTGGGAGCGGTCGTTGCCCGGATGGGTGAGGGCCCAGATCTCCGGGAGCCCGGCCGCGAACGCGTGGTCGAGGACGGCGGCGGCCGCCTCGGTGGCATAGCCGTGTCCCCAGGCGTCGGGGTGGAGGTACCACGCGATCTCGATCTCGCCGTCGCCGTCGGGCAGCTCGGCCAGGAGCACGGTCCCGGCGACGGTTCCGTGGCGCTCACCGTTGGCGACCTCCACTGCCCAGATGCCGAGCGGAGGGCGGGTCGCGTTGTAGACCGCATAGCGCCCGATCCGGTCCTGCGCCTCGTCCACCGAGGTCATCGGCTGTGGCCCCTGGTCGCCGAGCCACTCGACGACCTCGAGGCGCCGCAGGATGTCGAAGAGCCGGGGTGCCTCCTCGGGCCGCCAGTCGCGAAGCAGCAGCCGTGGGGTCGTCAGGTCCATGCCGCGAGCCTGCCACCGTGCCGCCCTGCGGTACAGGTCGCCCACCCGCCGGAGCGGTGCCGACGATGGAGCCACCAGCACCTTGTGCTAGGTTAGGCAACCCTAAGTAAGGGTCACCTAAGTCGAAGGGACCGGGATGTTCGCCAACTACCTGATCGGCCTGCGCGAAGGCCTCGAGGCGGCGCTGGTCGTCAGCATCCTGATCGCCTATCTGGTCCGCACCGACCGACGTGCGCTGATCCCACGCATCTGGGCGGGTGTCGCGCTGGCGGTGGGCATCAGCCTCGCGTTCGGCGCGCTGCTCACCTTCGGACCCAGCGGGCTCACCTTCGAGGCCCAGGAGACCATCGGCGGCGTGCTGTCGATCGTCGCAGTCGGGTTCGTGACCTGGATGATCTTCTGGATGGCCCGGGCCGCGCGGGGGATGGGTGCCCACCTCCGTGACGCCGTCGACCAGGCCGCCGAGGCGGGTCGCTGGTCGCTGGCGGTCGTGGCGCTGCTGGCGGTCGGGCGCGAGGGCCTCGAGACCGCGCTCTTCCTCTGGGCCGCCACCGAGGCCGCCGTCAGCGAGGGCGGCTCGACCACCAGTCCGCTGGTCGGCGCCGCGCTCGGGCTGGCGACCGCGGTCGCCCTGGGCTGGGCCATCTATCGCGGAGCCCTGCGCATCAACCTCACCCGCTTCTTCACCTGGACCGGTGCGTTCCTCATCGTGGTGGCCGCCGGCGTGCTGTCCTACGGCGTACACGACCTCCAGGAGGCCGGCATCCTGCCCGGTCTCAACACCCTGCTCTTCGATGTCTCCGACGTCATCGCGCCCGGCACGTGGTACGCCACGCTGCTCAAGGGCGTCTTCAACTTCTCGCCGGCCACCACGGTGCTCGAGGGCCTGGCCTGGATCGGCTACGTCGTCCCGACGATGACGATCTTCATCCGCAAGGTCCGCCACCATCCGACCGCGGCCGCCGCCCCTGAGCCGGCCAAGGTCTCCTGACCGACCGGCAGGTCGCCGTACCCATCCGCACGCTGACAAGGAAACTTCACCATGCGTCGCCTCATGATGCCCGCTGCCCTGACACTTCCACTGGCACTGCTCCTCTCGTCGTGCACCCAAACCGGCGGCGGCTCCCGTGACAGCGCCAAGGCCGACGGCCGGACCATCACCGTCGAGTCCTCCGACGACGCCTGCACGCTGTCGGCGACCTCGGGCCCGTCCGGGTCGCTGACCTTCGAGGTCTCCAACACGGGTTCGGACGTCACCGAGTTCTATCTGTATGCCGACGGCGGCGACCGCATCGTCAGCGAGGTGGAGAACATCGGCCCGGGGCTGGAGCGCGAGCTCGTCGTCGCGATCAAGCCCGGGGACTACATCGCCGCGTGCAAGCCGGGGATGCGCGGCGACGGGATCCGGGTCGACTTCGAGGTGACCGACTCCGGCGAGACCGTGTCCGCGCCCGACGACACCGCGCTCATCGAGCAAGCGGAGGAGGGCTATGAGCAGTACGTCGAGTCGGAGTCTGCGGCGCTGGTGGCCGCGACCGAGGAGTTCGTGACGGCCTACACCGCGGGCCAGGACGATCGGGCGCGGACGCTCTATCCGCAGGCGCGCACCCACTGGGAGCGGATCGAAACCGTCGCCGAGTCCTTCGCAGACCTCGATCCGCTCCTCGACGCCCGGGAGGCCGACCTCGAGCCCGGCCAGCGGTGGACCGGCTGGCACCGTCTGGAGAAGGACCTGTGGCCGGAGCGCGCCGAGGACTACCGGACGCTCACGTCCCGGCAACGGCAGGTCCTCGCCGACCACCTGCTCACCAAGACCGACGAGCTCGACGGGCGGATCCGCGACCTCGACATCACCGTCGACCAGATCACCAACGGTTCGCGGGGCCTCATGGAGGAAGTGGCCACCGGCAAGATCACCGGCGAGGAGGAGTACTGGTCGCGCACCGACCTCTGGGACTTCCAGGCGAACGTCGACGGCGCCAAGGCGGCGTTCGAGCTGCTCGCGCCGGTCGTCGCCGGGCGTGACGCCGAGCTCGAGGAGAGTCTCGACGAGCGCTTCGATGCCCTGCAGGAGCTGCTCGACAAGCACCGGGTCGGCGACGGCTTCCGACCCTATGACGACCTGACCCAGGCGGAGATCAAGTCCCTGGCCGACGCCGTCAACGCCCTGTCCGAGCCGCTCTCGGAGCTCACCGCGGTGGTGGCCTCCTGACCGGAGTCTCCCGGCGCGGCCTGCTGGGCGGTACGGCGGCACTCGCCGCCGGGGCGACCGGTGGCTATGCCCTGGGGCGCACCTCCCAGCCGTCCGACGCCGGGCTGCCCGCGGCCCGCTCCCAGGCGCTGTACGGCGAGCACCAGCCCGGCATCACGACTGAGGCCCAGGACCGCCTCCACTTCGTCGCGTTCGACGTGATCACCGACTCCCGCGACGAGCTCGTCGCGATGCTCCAGGCCTGGACGGCCGCCGCCGACCGGATGATGCGCGGCGAGGGGGCGGGGCCGGCGGGCCCGGTGGGAGGCGCCTATGACGCGCCGCCTGACGACACGGGCGAGGCCATCGGGCTCGCGCCGTCGCGCCTCACGATCACCGTCGGCTTCGGCCCGGGACTGTTCCGCGACGCCGGCGGCCACGACCGGTTCGGGCTCGCCGACCGGCGCCCCGCCGTGCTCGAGGACCTCCCGCACTTCCCGGGAGACGTGCTCGACCCGACGACCTGCGGGGGAGACCTGTGCGTCCAGGCCTGCGCCGACGACCCCCAGGTGGCCGTTCACGCAGTCCGCAACCTGGCCCGGATCGGGTTCGGCACGGTGAGCGTGCGGTGGTCCCAGCTCGGCTTCGGGCGGACGTCCTCGACGACGGCCAGTCAGGACACCCCGCGCAACCTGTTCGGGTTCAAGGACGGGACGATGAACATCCTGGCCGACGAGACCGACGAGCTGACCCGGCACGTCTGGGTCGACCCGGCCGACGATCCCGGCGCCTCCTGGCTGGGCGGCGGCTCCTATCTCGTCGCCCGTCGGATCGCGATGACCGTCGAGGTCTGGGACCGGCAGCCGCTCGGCGACCAGGAG
>JAGQUE010000256.1:0-3354 GCA_020438665.1 Nocardioidaceae bacterium
CTAACTGACGACGGTGGGGTGCCGAGCTTGATGAAGTTCATGATCGCGTGCGCAGCGCTGTCTCCGAGTTCCTTTCCGGCGTATGAATGACGGTCGACCTGCATGAAAACTCTGAGGACTCCGGCGTGGTAGGTGAATTTCGTGACGTAGGGTGCCCAGCAATCGGAGCTGCCCGCATCCATGCCTGGGCACTCGTAGTTGATGAAGTCGCTACCAGCGGGCAGTGCGAGCGACTCAAGGATGTACTGCCGTGCAGCCGCCGCTATCTTCGCGTCCGACGTGCCCGTCGAAGTCGTCCGCGTCGACGTCACTGTGGTCTCCGTCGTGGAGCGCGAGTTCGCTTTCTTCGACTCACTTTGACGGTTGGACACGAAGGTGCCGAAGAGGATGGCCAAGAGAAGAAACCCAACGATCAATGCGAGGGTCTTGTCGTTGGACCTGCGCGGTTTTTGTGTTTGTGGGCCGACGCTGCTGGGGGGCTCGGAGCTTCGCTGGGTCCAGTCTCGGCCATCCCAGTACCGCCAGCCTGAACCCCCGCCTGGATCGGGATACCAGCCAGGCGGAGGCATCTGAGTCGTCACGCGCTCGCCCCCACATCATTGAGCGTAGGACTCTGGCGTGGAGGCTGGTGCTGGATTCAACGGATGCCGGAACGCAGTCGACCGGGTGGCGTGCCCTCTAGCGTCAGCCGATCCGTCGGCTCAGATAACTCGTCATTGACGTGACCGTGGCACGGTCGTTCAGCGACCCCGCCACCGCGCCCTTGTACGGGTCGCCCAGACGGCCCACAGGAACGGCCAGGACACCTCGGCGACTGATTGCGTAGACGAGTACATCGTGGGCCACGACCAGGGCGGCGAGGCTGTCGGGCTGGTGAGCACCCTGCTGCCAGGTCACCGCGGCCTCCTCCAGGGCGGGCAGGTGCCCGGCGATCCTCACGGTGCCGACCTCCAGCCCTTGCAGCAGTGCCGCGCTACGGGCCATTGCGTCGCCACGGCCTCGCTGGCTGCCCTTAGGTGGCCACCCGGTGACCCTGATGGGCCGGTCTAGGCGGGCGCGTTTCAGGGCCTCATCGACCACACGGGTGTAGGTTTCGCGCGCGGCGAAGGCTTCCACAGAGATCTCACTGGCTCCCACTTCCTCGGCCAGCGCCACGGCGGCCCGCGCCCACTGGTCGCTTGTCATCGGCGCGGACAGGTCGGCGATCACGGCCACCACGCCATCGGCGGTCATGGAGGCGGCCACGATGCCGCAGCTGTCACCGGAGCCGGAGTCGGAGGGGTCCACCCCGACCACGGTCATCGTCGGGCGTTGTGGGGCTGCGGGGAGCCTCCACTGGTCGATCCACTCCCGTTTGACCAGGCCACCCTCGGGGCTACTGGGAACGCCCTGGTAGAGGGCGTACCAGGCCCGTGAGCCCACAGCCTGCCGGATCTCGGCGAACTGGGCGGCGGTGCGTCCGAGAGCGCTCATCATGGCCACCCCCGGCTCGCGGCCCAGGGCGTCCGGTATCCCGGCCTCGGAGATGGCGGGGACGTTGATGTGGGTCCAGCGGGAGCCGGGTTCGGCCAGGAGCTCGCCTGCGAGGTCGTGCTCGGACCAGCGGGTCATGACGATGACGCAGCTCGCGCCGGGATGCAGCCGGGACAGCAGAGAGGAGCGGAACTCGGAGGCCAACCGTCGGCGGTGGGCTGCGGAGTCGGCGTCGGCGGCACCGCGCACCGGGTCATCGACCAGGAGCAGGTCTGCGCCGAAGCCGGTGGTCCCCGAGAGGATTCCCCCGGCCAACATGCCGCCCCGGTGGTCCTTCACGCGCCACCGGCCGACCGAGGACTTGTCCTGTGCCAGTTCCAGCCCGAGCTCGGGGTGCGCGGCGATGAACCGGCGGGCCTCGCGGGAGTGCTCCTCGGCCAGCTCGTCGCCGTAGGACTTCACGATCACCTGAGCGTCGGGGTCGTGCATGAGGGCGAACACCGGCCCGACCTGGGACACCAGCACGCTCTTGCCGGTGCGGGGAGGGGTGGTGATGATGACCCGCCGATCCGGCTGGGTGATGGCGTCGAGGAGGGCGTCGGAGATGAGCCTGATCGTCGGGGTGACCACATAGCCGGGGAGCAGCTGCTGGGCGAGCTCGGCGGGTGTTCGCGGCCTGCGCCGGTCCTGGCGGGCAGCTCGGGCGGCAATGAGGGTGCGGACGGTGCTCACGCGACGCGGATCTCGCGCACCCGGCCCTCGGCGCGGGCGCGGGCGGCCAGCTCCCGGTCGCACTCGTCGGCAAGGCTGACATACGGCACCCCGCCGACCTTGATTGCGTAGACCAGACCGTCCCAGTAGAGGCGCAGCAAGGCGGCCTGCTTCTCCCAGAACCCACCGGGAACCCTGACGCGGGAGAAGCAGACCAGCTGCTCGCCGGTGGGCTCCAGCTCGCGCAGGATGGCGGCGTCGATGTCGGCTGCGGTCATGGGGTGCTCACGGTGAAGGTGCCGGGCCGGGAGCCCGAGCGGATCATGGCCAGCTCGACGGCCCGGCTGGCCGAGTCACGGGACAGGCCGAGGGCATCGCACACGTCGCGGTGGGTCACGCAGGAGGTCCGGTTGAGCGTCCCGGCGAGGGTGTCGATGGCGTCCCAGCAGCGCGAGAGCAGTGGCACGACGTCACGGCCTGCGACGGTGCCACCGGCGGCGCACAGCGCGTCCTGGTCGCGGCTGGAGCACAACACGGCGTAGAGCTCACGCAGCGTCGGCGGGCGGCGGTGGATGCCGCGCAGCTCGGACCACGGCCCGGCGTAGGCGATGGCGGCGGTGCGCCCCGGCGGGAAGGTGTCGGGCTCGAAGGAGGTCAGGCCGGTCTGGTCGGTGATCTCGGCCCGCAGCAGCTGCCCGCCCAGGACCACACCGGCGACGGCGTGCCCGGCCTCGTGGACGGCCAGCTCGTAGCGTCGCCGCTCCGAGCGGATGATCTCCTCGAGGGTGGACATCGGCACCCGGTGTGTGAAGGTCAGGGAGGCCAGCCGGTCGAGGGCCGGGCGTTTGCGGGTCATGCGGATGCTCCGATCTGGACGGCGGCGAGGACGTGCTCGACGGCGATGACGAGGCTGCGTTCGGCGATGGCCACGAAGGTGTTGGTCTGCGGGTCTGTGGCCTCCCGCAGCTGGACGGCATCACGCCACCCGAACGGCTGGGAGGTGGCCACGAGGGTCTCGCCTAGGCCGGTGGCGTAACCGAACACCCAGCGGTGACCCAGCGGGGTCCGGCCTCCGTCGAGCAGGAGCTGGTAACGGGAGGCCACCGCCGCCAGGTTGGCCGGGGCGTGGATGAATCCGGTCGTGTTGGTGGCGGCGAAGGCCAGCTCCAG
>JAGQUE010000256.1:3415-4150 GCA_020438665.1 Nocardioidaceae bacterium
CGGCGAACTCACGCTCGGCGATCACCTGCTCGTGCAGGCGCAGGTTCTGCCGGGCGCGAGAGCGGACCTCGTTGCGGGACTCCTCGGACAGATCGCCGCACTGGTTGGCGTCGTAGGCCCAGACCGTCACGGGGGCGAACGGGTCGGGGATGTCCGGCCTCACGCCGTACTTCAGCCCCGGCTCATCCGGTACGAGGTCGGGGCACCACGGGTCGGTCCAGGTTCCCGCCGACAGCTCGCCGCCGTAGTTCTGTGGCCGCAGCCGCACACCCTCGGCCAGCCACCGAGGCAGGCCGGTCTCCTCGGTCCACTGCGTTGCGGCGAACAGGCCGGAGCTGGCCGGGCCGACCTGCGGCGGGCTGAACTCGGTGTTGGCGTAGATCACGCTCACAGCTGCACTCCCAATCGTTGAAGCTCGGCTCGGGGGTCGGGCTGAGCGGGGCGGCGTCGGGGCTGGGCGCGGCTGAGCTCGGCCCGGTGCAGATGGCGCTCCAGGCTCACCGCAGCCCTATCCACGGGCCGCAGCGCCTCCACCAGCACCTCGGACGGGGACAGCAGGCCGCGCCTGGTGCCGGGGGCGACGGCGTGGGCCAGCAGGTCGGAGAGCGTCCCGGCGAGCGGACCGGCCAGCTCGCAGAGCTCGTGAACCCACAGCCCCGAACCGAGCATCGCGTCGGTGACCTCGGGAGGCCGGGGCCGCTCGGCGAGCTCGGCCAGGGCGCGAAGGGCTCGGGG
>JAGQUE010000256.1:4270-4669 GCA_020438665.1 Nocardioidaceae bacterium
ACGGGCCGGGGCTCGGCGGCCACCCGCTCGGCGAGGGGCTGGCAGAGGTCGTAGACCTCGGACAGCAGATCGAAGCCCTCCCCGTAGGTGACGGTCAGGTGCTTGCGGCGGCGCTCCCGCTGCTCGGCCTGCTGGGCGACCAGATCGACCCGCTCGGTCTTGGTCTGGGGAAGGAACCTCACAGCGCGCCCTCCGCTCGGGCGCGGGGCGGCGGCGGTGGCGCTGGCGACTGCGGGTGCCGCGCCAACGGATCTGCGCCCGCCACGGCGATCACTGCGCCGCCGCCCCACGGGTCTGGTCGATCTCCAGCAGCTTGTCCACCACAGCCGCGTGGAAGCTGCTGGAGATGCGGTCATTGCGAAGCTCGGTGTCGAGCTGCCGTTTCATCCGCCAGAAGGC
>JAGQUE010000257.1 GCA_020438665.1 Nocardioidaceae bacterium
AGCAGGTCGCGGCCGGTGATGCCGACGTCGAGGGTGCCTTCGCCGACATAGAGGGCGATGTCGCGCGGTCGCAGATAGAAGAACTCGACGCCGTTCTCGGCGTCGGTGAGCGTGAGCTCCTTGGCGTCCTGGCGCTGCCGGTAGCCGGACTCCCGGAGGATGTCGGCGGCCGACAGGGACAGGGCGCCCTTGTTGGGGACGGCGACTCGCAGCAGTCGGCCGTTGGTGGTCTGGGTCATCGTTCTCTCACAGGTGGCTATAGACGTCGTCGAGGGTCAGCCCGCTGGCCAGCATGAGGACCTGGGCGTGGTAGAGCAGCTGGCTGATCTCCTCGGCGGCCCGCTCGGGTCCCTCGTGCTCGGCGGCCATCCAGGACTCGGCGGCCTCCTCGACCAGCTTCTTGCCGATCGCATGGACGCCGGCATCGAGCTGCGCCACGGTGCCGGACCCCTCCGGGCGGGTGCGGGCCTTGTCACTGAGCTCGGCCCACAGCTCCTCGAACGTCTTCACGGGCGCCAAGCCTAAGCCCCCGCACACCGACGCCGCGCATCGCTGCCTGCGGCGAGATCGGCGCCGGTCCGGCGCGCCGGCCGATGGGTCAGTCGCGGTAGCCGCGGCGTACCTTGCGCAGCGTCTGGGCCGTCACCAGGGCGGCCGACATGGCCTCATAGCCCTTGTCCTCGCGGGAGTTGAGCAGCCCGGCCCGATCGAGCGCCTGGGCCTCGTCGTCGCAGGTCAGCAGGCCGAAGCCGATCGGGGTCCCGGTGTCGAGTGCCACCCGGTTGAGCCCGTCGGTGGCGGCCGCGCAGACATAGTCGAAGTGTGGGGTGCCGCCGCGGATGACCACGCCGAGCGCGACCACGGCGTCGTACTTCTGGGCCGCCAGGGCGCCGGCGACCACGGGCAGCTCGTAGCTGCCGGGCACGCGGACGATGACGGGGGCCTCCACGCGGTAGTCCTTGGCAGCGCGCAGGGCGCCGTCGATGAGGCCGTCCATGACCTCCTGGTGCCAGGAGGCGGCGACCACCGCCACCCGGAAGTCGTGGCAGTCGAGGGGCTTCTGTTCGGGTGCTCCGGCGCCGCTCATGCGCGGTGTCCTCTCGTGATCGGCAGGTGGGGCAGGTCGTGCCCCATCCGGTCCCGCTTTGTCTGCAGATAGGCCAGGTTGTGGTCGTTGGGCCGCGGGGTCAACCCCACCCGCTCGGCCACCGGGATCCCGAACTCCTCCATGCTGGCGGTCTTGTCAGGGTTGTTGGTGAGGAGGCGTACGGCGCCGACGCCGAGGTCGCGCAGGATCTGGGTCGCCGTGCCGTAGTGACGAGTATCGGCCGGCAGCCCCAGGTCGAGGTTGGCGTCGACCGTGTCACGCCCGCCGTCCTGGAGCTGGTAGGCCTGCAGCTTGGCGACCAGGCCGATCCCGCGGCCCTCGTGACCGCGAAGATAGACCACGACGCCACTCCCCGCCTCGACGATGCGCGCCATCGCCTCCTCCAGCTGGGGGCCGCAGTCGCAGCGGAAGCTGCCGAAGACGTCACCGGTCAGGCACTCGGAGTGCACCCGGGTCAGCACGGGTTCGGGGCCGGTGATGTCGCCGTGGATGAGGGCGATGTGCTCGCTGTCGTCGACGGTGACGCGATACCCGACGGCGGTGAACTCACCGTGGCTGGTGGGCAGCCGCGTCTCGGCGACGCGGACGGCGTGCAGCTCGGTGCGACGCCGAAAGCGGACGAGGTCCTCGATCGAGATCATCGCCAGCCCGTGCTCGTCGGCGAACTCCCTCAGCTGGGGGCCGCGCTTCATGGTGCCGTCGTCGTTGACGACCTCGACGAGGACACCGGCGGGGGTCAGCCCGGCGAGCCGGGCCAGGTCGACGGCGGCCTCGGTGTGGCCCCGGCGCACGAGGACGCCGCCCTCGCGGTAGCGCAGCGGGAAGACATGGCCGGGGCGGGTGATCTCCCACGGCTCGGTCGCCGAGTCGGCGAGCACCTTGACGGTGTGGGCGCGGTCGGCCGCCGAGATCCCGGTGGAGACGCCGTCGCGGGCGTCGACGGAGATCGTGTAGGCGGTCCGCATCCGGTCCTCGTTGTCGGGCGTCATCAGCGGGAGGTCGAGCCGGTCGAGCATGTCGGCCGGCATCGGCACGCAGATGACGCCGCTGGAGTAGCGGATCGTGAAGGCCATCAGCTCCGGGGTCGCCTTGGCCGCGGCGAAGATGATGTCGCCCTCGTTCTCGCGGTCCTCGTCATCGACAACCACGACCGCCCGGCCGGCGGCGATGTCGGTGATCGCACGCTCGACCGGGTCCAGCCGCAGCACCTCGCTCATGCAAGCGCCTCCGAGCGGGCGGCATCGTCGTCCGTGCCGGCACCGTCCTCGAGGCGGCGGCTGACGCGGACCCAGGTGAAGAACCCGACGACCACGAAGCCGGCATAGAACAGGTACATCCCCGCGGTCGGGTAGTAGCCGGCCTGGAGCAGGGTGGTCACCCCGACCACGTCGACGAGGATCCAGATCAGCCAGAACTCCACCCAGCCGCGCGCCATGCCATAGGTGGCCAGCATGGAGCCGGCGAGGATCCAGGCCTCGGTGGTCGGGTTCCAGGAGCCGATCTGCTGGAGCAGGAGGTAGGCCGCGGCATAGCCGACGACGCCGAGGCCGACCAGCCCGAGCCGCTCGCGGGCGGTCGCCCAGCGCGGGGCGATGGCGCCACCGTCGGCGGCGCCGCCCTCGGACCGCAGCCTCGCCCAGCGGACCCATCCATAGAGCGCCATCGCGATGAAGAACACCTGGCGTCCGGCCTGGCCCCAGAGCGGCTCGGTCGTGACACCGCTGAGCTGGCCGGACACGAACACGGTGAACAGGAGCACGTTGCCGACGAGTCCCACGGGCCACGCCCAGACCAGCCGACGCATGCCGAGCAGGGCGCTCGCCAGGCCGAACAGGTTGCCGACGACCTCGCGCACCGACAGGGTGCCGCCGCCGACGTGGAACTGGCCGTTGAGCAGCCAGTCGAGCAGGTTCATGCCGTCTCCTCGGGGGATGTGGATGTGGTGGCGGTGGTGCCGGCACGGCCGGCGAGCAGGCGCTCGACATATTTGGCGAGCACGTCGACCTCGAGGTTGACCTGCTCGCCGGGGGTCCGGGTGCCGAGCGTGGTGCGGGTCAGGGTCTCGGGGATCAGCGAGACGGTGAAGGACGTGTCGGTCACGTCGACGACGGTGAGCGACACCCCATCGACGGCGATCGAACCCTTGGCGACGAGGTAGCGCGCCATCCCGGGCGGCAGACCGATCTCGACGACCTCCCAGTGCTCGCTGGGGGTGCGGGCCAGCACGGTGCCGACGCCGTCGACGTGACCTTGGACGATGTGGCCGCCCAGCCGTTGGTCCGCGCATACGGCGCGCTCGAGGTTGACGCGGTCGCCGGCGCCCAGGGCACCCAGCGCGGTCTTGTCGAGGGTCTCCTGCATGACGTCGGCCGTCCAGGTCACCCCGTCGGTGGCGGCGACGGTCAGGCAACAGCCGTTGACGGCGATCGAGTCGCCGAGGTGGACGTCGTCGAGCACGGTGCTGGCGGCGACGGTCAGGCGGATCGCGTCGGCCCGGACGTCGATGCCCTCGACGGTGCCGAGCTCCTCGATGATGCCGGTGAACATGGTCAGGCCACCTTGGGGTCGTGGGGGGTCATGGTCAGGCGGACGTTGGGGTCGGCGTCCTCGCCGACGACGGTCACGTCGGTGACGTCGAGGTGGAGGGCCTCGGTGATGGTCGTGATCCCGAGGTCACCGACGGCGGAGCGGCCGGCGCCCAGCAGCATCGGGGCGACATAGGTGACGACCTCGTCGACGAGTCCGGCGCCGAGGAACGCCGCGGCCAGCGTGGGGCCGCCCTCGAGGAAGACGTGCTGCCGGTCGCGGGCGAACAGCTCCTTGAGCGCGTCGTGCGGGTCGCGGGTGCGCAGCAGGACGGTCTCGGCGGCGTCGTCGAAGACCCGGCGGCCGGTGTCGAGGTCGCGCAGCCCCATGACCGCCCGCAGCGGCTGGCGCGGCAGCGGCTGGTCGTCGGCATCGCGGACGGTGAGCCGCGGGTCGTCGACCTCGATGGTGTTGGTGCCGACCAGCATCGTGTCGCACAACGCCCGGAGCCGGTGGGTGTCGAGCCGAGCCGCACGGGAGCTGACCCAGCGGCTCGTGCCGTCGGCCGCAGCGCTCCGGCCGTCGAGGGTGGTGGCGAACTTCCAGGTCACGAACGGCCGTCCCCGGTCCATCGCGAACGTCCAGACCCGGTTGAGCGCCCGGGCCTCGTCCTCGAGCAGCCCCGACTCGACGTCCACCCCCGCGGCGCGCAGCCGCGCCGCTCCCCCGGCCGCGACCGGGTTGGGGTCGGGCTGGGCCAGCACCACCCGACGTACGCCGGCCGCGACGAGCGCCTCGCTGCACGGCCCGGTGCGGCCGGTGTGGTTGCAGGGCTCGAGCGTCACGACGGCGGTGCCGCCGCCCGCCGCGCCACCGGCCTGCTGGAGCGCGTCGATCTCGGCGTGCGGTGAGCCGGCACCGCGGTGGAACCCTTCGGCGACCACCTCGCCGTCGGGCCCCAGGACCACGCAGCCGACCCGAGGATTGGGCCCGAGCGGTACGCCGGGGGTCGCGGCCAGGGCCAGGGCGCGCGTCATCGCGCGGCGCTCCGCCTCACTGGCTGCCATCGAAGGCCCCTCATGTCCGGTCGCGGACTCCGGGGCCGCACAGCCGCCCGGACGTCACCGGATGGCGACGCACGGATGCCGTGCTTTGCTCTTCCCATCCGGACTTTGACCGTCGGTCCAGGAGTTCCACCTGGTCAACCGACCGCTGGCTGCGGCCGGGTCGCGGACTTTCACCGCCGGTGCGGAATTTCACCGCCCCCAGAGCACGCGAGTTCGAGAACTCGTCGGTTCCAGTGTGCCACACCCCCGCGCTCCCCGGCGGGTCCGTCCGGCGATTTGCATAGGCAGCCTATGCTTCTCCGAGTGGACCCAGCCCTCGACCTCGGCTCCCGGCTGCTCACGACGGTGGCTCGGCTCAACCGCTGGGCTACCCGTCAGGCCGTGCTGCCCGACTCCACAGCGTCCCTGCGCACGCTCGCGCTGATCGACGAGCTGGGCGACGCCCGGCTGGGCGACCTGGCCCGGGCCGACCACTGCAGCCAGCCCACGATGACCGGGCAGGTGACCCGGCTCGCCGACGCGGGCTGGGTGCGCCGGACCCCCGACCCCGCGGACGCCCGGGCCGTCCGGGTCGCACTGACGGACGCCGGCGCCGAGCGGCTTCGGACCGTGCGCGCCCGCCGGGCCGACGTCCTACGCCCTGCGCTCGCGCGGCTCAGCGACGACGAGCGGCGCATCCTCGCCGCGGCCGCCGAGATCCTGGCGCGGCTCACCAGCGACACGACTGAGGAGGCAGCGCCCCGATGAGCATGTGGCACCAGCCGAGGGCGGTCTGGGCGGTGGGCTTCGCCTGCGTGATCGCCTTCATGGGGATCGGCCTGGTCGACCCCATCTTGAAGCCCATCGCCGACCAGCTCGGGGCGAGCCCGTCGCAGGTGTCGCTGCTGTTCACCAGCTATATGGCCGTGATGGGCGCGGCCATGATCGTGACCGGCTTCGTGTCGAGCCGCCTGGGCAGCAAGCGCACCCTCATGATCGGCCTGGCCGTGATCATCGTCGGCTCGGCGCTGGCCGGCGCGCAGACCTCGGTGTTCGGCATCGTCGGCTTCCGCGCCGTCTGGGGCCTCGGCAACGCGCTGTTCATCGCCACCGCGCTCGCCGCCATCGTGTCGTCGGCGAGTGGGTCGGTCGCACAGGCGATCATCCTCTATGAGGCAGCCCTCGGGCTGGGCATCGCCGCCGGCCCCCTCATCGGGGGCGAGCTGGGCTCGATCTCGTGGCGCGCGCCGTTCTTCGGTGTGGCCGTGCTGATGTCGGTCGCACTGGTCGCCACCGCCGTCCTGCTCCCGAGCACGCCACCTTCGACGCAACCCACGTCGCTGGCGGCGCCGTTCCGCGCGCTCACGCACGGCGCGCTCCTGCTCGTCGGGCTGACCGCGCTGCTCTACAACGTCGGCTTCTTCACGCTGCTCGCGTTCACGCCCTTCCC